>CAJOPP010000563.1 GCA_905236365.1 uncultured Lachnospiraceae bacterium | reverse complement strand
TTTAACCTGTTAGAAACGTGCGCCGCTAGGCGCACCAACAAAAACAGTCAGGTATGCTTCTTTAAAACACACCTGACTGTTCTAATTCATACTAAACACTCTTATTCACTAAACCCAACAACTCATCTTAATATATCAATCTTTCTTCTGCTTCTCCATCTCTTCCATACAATACTTCTCAACCATAGCAACAAACTCCGTTGCAAGTAGCTTTCTTATTCAATCCGTGATTGTTCACCAGCCTAAAGTGCATTATCAACTACACTTTCCTGAAACTCCTCCATTTTACCAATCACATCAACATATATATCGGCATATTCATTTCTAAAATCAACTATTTCCTTTATCAATTCGCCAACATTCACTATTGACTGCTTATGTGTGCGAATGTATGATGTTTGTGTCAGATTCATCATCGAACTCATCATAGTACATATCCCATATAGGATCATATGGTCTTATCTTCTCTGCATCTTTGCGAATATCCTCAATATCCAAATTCTTTGTTTGCTGATACACTTACCTGCAATATAGAATCTATCTTTCTCCGTTCCACAGGATCGGTTTTCTGAAGAACTGCATCTATAAACTTCTTCACATCTCCCTCGTCCGCATCACCAGATAGTATCCGGGAACTTTCATGCGTCAGTTTATCAAAACGGCTTCCTACGATAATCTGTGTTGGGAATAATGGAGTTTCACTCCCTTTTTCCACATAATATACTCCATGGTACTTCTCAGAGATTGTATAACCTTTGTTACACCATACCCTCATACAACACCTTCCCATCAATCGTAAGCCTCTTCACTTCCCTTTCTTTTTTCTTATTGAAGTTGAAGCTTAACAGATACCCGGTATCCAGTCCAAAATAATCCAGATAGTCCTTAAGCTGTTTTTCCCCATCCGCATTATATCTCTCGCCTCTCCAGATCTTAAGCTCGATCACATATCGCTTTCCGAGATAGTGAACGACCACATCCATTCTCCGATGTGTCCTGGTCTGTTCCTCTATACTATAAGTGCCCGTTCCATTAATGATCGGAGAGAGGTATGTCAGAAAACGCTCCCGTCCTTCTTCCTCTGCAAACTTTTGCTCATATTCTTCATGGATTATCTTTTGGGAATCAATAAAATGCTGCATGATTTTAGGGACATCCAACACACCATCCTCAATGAATATATTCTTCTCCGAAGCTGCCAATTGTCTTAGGTCATCATATTTGCTTTCCCCTATGAATTGCTTATATAGTCTCATTTCAAATATTCTATTGGAAATAGCTACCTTGTTGTTCACAACCTTAACAAAGCCGTACATCTTGAGCTGCTTCTGCGGTTCATCATCTGGAAGATATTCCATAACATCTCCTAAAAGAAGAAGTCCTCGAAGCTTATCCCGCAGTTCCGGGTAATTGGTCAATTTGCCAATCAACGAATCAAAAAGCGCAATATTTCCATCTGACAAAATCATCTTAACCGCTTCATCAATTCCATATCCTGTCCATGCTCCCGAAAGATTCTCAAACTTCTCCGGCACCAATCCCTGATCAAGTATCTGACAGATTTTGCTAACCAAATAGGGATATCCACTTGTATATGCATGAATCTGTTCTGCTATATTACCCGTATCCATCCCTGTATTATGGTCTGCCTCATATTCGTCCAGCATTCCTTTAATACCGGTCTCAGACAGACTCATATCCATATCAAAATCAACTGCAATGTTCCAAGGACTATTCACCTTACTCTGATCCTCGTCACGAATCTTGCTCTTAAGATGCTTCACATCTGTTACACCTACAAGGATTACAGATTGAAAGGTAGGGATTCCATCTGAGAGCCTTACATTATATCCCTCTCTTAACTGGGATAGAAAATCCAGAAAAACCTGATTATTCGTTGCACTGTCAACCTCATCAATCATAAGGACGATGCCTTTTTCCGATAACTCACACCACTCATTCAGTGTTATAAAAAGCTCCCCCAGTCTCACTTCCGCTTTTTTCTGCCTCACATATGTGTTGAGCTTATTCTCAATTTCCTCAGGAATATAAGAAATCGTCCTTCTCCTCTTTATGATCAACTGACTGAATTCCTGCACAAATTTCTCTTCTGTTGAAAATCCCGCCTGACCGATTCCTTGAAAATCCAAACTTACAACAACATACTCCTGTGCAATTGCTTTTCGCAAAGCTGTAATCGTGGTAGTCTTGCCATACTGTCTTGCCCTGTGGATTGTGAAATACTTCTTATCATCAATCAATTTCTTAATTTGAATGATCCGTTCCTGTATATCAACCATATAATGCATATCCGGATTGCATAATCCTTCCGTGTTAAAACATTTCATACCAGCATCCTCTCCTGTCTCTGATTTCTTTGTTGGTCAATGCACTCTCCTACAATATAGAATCTATCTTTCTCCTCTGATCAAGATCGGTTCCCCAAGAGCTGTATCTAAACCGAGCAAGAAAAGTCAAAAAACTAATTATTAGTCGCACTTAAAATATTTACCTCATGGATCAGAGCCAAAAGTGATGAACAGTCATAGTATCATGTACTGAATAGCTAAAATTGGGTATAGTTTATAAAGCATCCGTAAATGGGTGATTATTAAGGCTATTCCCTCTGTTTAACTATGATGGTGAACCTTCCGTGTCTAAAGGGATCGTGTCCCAACTTCCTTCGTCCCACTTGTTCATACACTGAATGCCGACTAAGCTTTCTAACAGGGGCATGCCCTACGGAGTGAATTCCTGCCAGCTACAGCTCTTGTTTGTAAATTTTTTCTTACTGACCTGTCTGGTCTTACATAGCACTGATATTCAGCGAACGCTCTGCCATGTACTTCCTTCGTTGGTCTCGTTGCGGATGCACTTTTATCTGCATCGTTACCGGGTTTCTTTCCAGAACCCTACCCGAACCCGGCTCTGCCGGATCCCGGCAAGGCTCTGGAATTTTGCTCTGTCGTTGTGCTTTATTTATGCTGCTGTTACCTCTATCGGGTATTTGATATCCTTCAGCAGTTTTTCCGGGTCATACTTTGTTCCTTTCTTATTCTCACGAAGTTCCCTTTCTGTAGCTGAGTATAGTCCAGGATGCCACTGAATACCTCCCGCAGTTTCTGCCGGATGAGCAATGGAAGTGGTCATATCAGCATCTCCTCCTTAACGTATACGTTATATTCGCCAAATACTTCTAATATCACTATATAAAGTATAGCACAATCCACTCATCTTTCCACGAAAAAATAGCTATATTCCTGCATTTTCGTCTTCTTAAGGTTACAAATTCACTCGCCAGCCAGTAAACAGCAGGAATGGCTGTTAACAAAGCTCGGAGAAAGACCCTCTGAGAACGTCGGCACTTAACGAATGGCGACGAAGGAGACATGAGTTTAGTACCGCTACGTTCGAAGGGAGCAAAAGCGTGTCTTTCGTAGAATTTGTTGACAATCACCCCTGCGTCTGGCTGACCACTGAACTGTAACCTTCTTAATGGGCAGGTCGTGCATCATACCCCATACTCCGATATCATCACCGGTTTCTTCTGATGTGTAAACAAAGGCACCAGAGGCGAAGCACTTCCGTAATATGCATCATGACCCGCAGTCAACGAATCAAAATCAGACTTCTTTAATTCCTGACGCTCACACCATGCTTCCTTCCCATACTCTTGAATCAGGCGAGTCAACTCAAATGTAACACTTTGATCTATTTTATTCCATTCTTCAGTGTCCTCCGGATACAGGCATACTGTAATCTGAATAGAATCACAATTCTCTTTGAATATCTCAAATCTCTTCCTTATGCTGTCCACAACCGTTCCCTTATATTCTGATAATTCATTTAACCCGATACAATACAGTATTTTCTTCCGGGAAGAAGTGCTGTTGTCACCGTCCGTTCCATATGTATCCGTCAGCTCACCATTCTTTGGCTTCATATCCTCTTTTTCTTCATTGTTAAGCCCTGCATTCATCCCCCACAATCTAGCTGAACGAATCTTATCTTCCCAATAATTTCTGGTCTCTTCTCCCGCAAAAACAATCAATTTCTCCACATACTGATGCTTCATATTCTCAGACTGTACAAGCACCATGTCCGCATAGATCACTCCCGGAGCTGTCACATAATGCTTCATATTATACAGATCATTTCGGTCAGCTTTTCCAAATTCGTCCACCAAAAACGGTGGAATATA
>CAJOPP010000562.1 GCA_905236365.1 uncultured Lachnospiraceae bacterium | reverse complement strand
CAATGTCTTAAATATTACTGCAATAAAATAACATTGCAGCCGATTATTGAAAATGCAATCTATCATGGTGTAAATCAGATGATTGAAGAAGGGGAGATCAATATAAGGATTTTTGAGAGTGGAGAAGATATTATATTTGAAGTGGAAGATAATGGAATTGGTATGACGAAAGAAAAGTGTGAAGAAATTCTAAAAATAGATAAGAGCAAAAAGAGCGGAATCGGGGTTGCAAATGTGAATGAACGGATAAAAATTTATTTTGGGGAAGAGTATGGAATAACGATTGAGAGTGAGCTGGATTGCGGAACCAGAGTTACGATCAGAATGCCCAAAATAGAACGGGGGGATGAGCATGAGGAAAAGAAATAAATTTGTGGTTGGAATTCTTGGGGGCCTTATTTTATTCGGAAGCTTTTTGTATGGGATATTTTTTTTGAAAAATGTTCAAAAGATCTGGACAGATACCAATACGGTAAATAAAAAAAAGGTATACCTTATAACAAAGGGAAAAGATTCGAATTTTTGGAAGGATGTTTATTCAGGTGCAAGAGCAGCATGTACGGAATACAATTTTGAATTGTTTTATGTGGCTCCCAAAAATGAAGAAGATTATGAAAAACAGAATGAATTAATCTATCAGGCAATTGAGGACGATGCAGATGCAATTATTATTTCAGCAATTGACTATGAAAAAAATGTGCCGGCAATTGATGAAGCGGCAAATCAGGGAATAAAAATTATTAATATTGACAGTGAGGTTAATAGCGAAAAAAGATGTTGTTATATCGGAACAGACAACTTCAAGGCGGGACAATTGGCCGGAGAGGCAGTGAATGCGAAGAAAGGAAATAAGGCAAAGGTAGGAATTGTTGGGTTTATGCAGTCAACACAAAATGGAAAATCCAGAGAAGAGGGATTGATGGATGTTTTGTGTAAAAGTGAAAAGAAAGAACTTGTGACAGCAATTCATGTGCCATCATCCATTGAAAAAACAAAAGAAGGAACAAAGAAAATGCTTCAGAAAAATCCTGAAATTAATTGTGTTGTAGCATTGAATGAAATCCTTAGCGTTGGCGTGGGAAATGCAATAGAAGAACTTGGGTTATCTGAACAGGTGGATGTGATCGTTTTTGACAATAATGTTCAAAGTGTATCCATGCTGGAAACAGGATGCGTGGATGCACTGGTAGTACAAGTGCCGTATACAATAGGGTATCTGGGTGTAGAAAATGTATTTTATCTGTTGAATGGTAAAACATTGAATCAGGAAACGATTGATACAATTTGTAAAGTGATTACACAAGAAGACATGTATACTTTGGAAAATCAGAGATTATTGTTTGGTCTTAAATGAGTGTAGAAATTTACAAAAAAAGGTGTAGGATATTCTATTTTTTGCAAAAAGGGGATTTGTTAGAATGTACAATAAACGGGTATTAACAAGAAAAAGATAGTATCAGCTATGCCATGTAAAATCGTTTCAACCGGTTTGTAACAGTCTTTCTGTTTATGACCAGAGGAAGCTGATTTTGAGCCCGGATAGAGGATACTATCGGAAAAATTATGGAGGGACCAGAATGAGACTAAGAAAAAAAGGGCTATCAATGATATTAACCTTGAGTATGGTATGTTCACTGATACCGCTTCAACCGGGAAGTGTCGCATTGGCAGCAGAACCGGAACCGTGGCAGGACGGGGTCAATATTGACAGTGCCGCATCCAGAAGTAATCTGGAGAGTGGGAAAACATACTTTACGGGAAACGAATGGAAGGGTACTGATGAGGGCGGTGTTAAGAATTATAACGTTGTTCAGGTGAATCGTGAAGAGGCACATTCATCAGAGACGATACCCTATGGTAGTATTGAGAGTGCGATTGATGGTGCAGTGAATTATGCTCCGGAAAAATCCTCTTATTATAAGCTTCTGACAGGAGATGACAAGCAATGGAGTCTTGCTGTTTATCAGAATGTTGATGAAGCGAAAAAGGCAGGAGTAGATGACAATTTTTATAAAGATGGATATGATGGACCAAAGTATTCCGGGAATAATAAAGTGGGTTATGCACCACCGAATGCGTACTACGGTGGATTTAAGACGGTAACCCTGCCGGCAAGCTGGCAGTCTCAGGGATTTGATTATCCTTTGTATGTAAAT
>CAJOPP010000561.1 GCA_905236365.1 uncultured Lachnospiraceae bacterium | reverse complement strand
TGTTATCAATCTTGATAAGATGATTATTCTTTAGGAGTTAGGTCAGAATCATCCTTATTTTCTTGTTCCTTGTCCTTAAACACAAAACTATATGCAAATTGTGACACGCTCAGCAAGATCAAGAAAATAAAAATGTCAAGAAATCCTCCAACTCTTTCTCCTGGACGGTAAACTCCAACCTCACCAAGCATTACGCGAATAATCACAAACACGACAAAGGTCGTACCCCAGACTGCTACTTTTTTCATAAGCGATAGTAAAATTAGTTTATTTAACAACTTTCATCTTGCAAAGAACCAAAACAAGGAAAGCAATGCTTCCAATAATAAATGGAGTTGAATATGCGCCTGCAAGATAACTGTTTCCTGTTATACCCCCCATTATAAGGATAACAAGAACATCAAACACAATAGGACATAAAACTGCATAGCACAATTTCATAGCCCAACTTTTTGCTGTAAACTTCTCAGCAACGAGGTAACCGATTATACCTCCAATGATAATTGCTACAATACCCATGATTATTAACTATTTATATAAATTTATTTATCATTAACTAATTGGAGTCAATTGAAAACTCTTTAGGAAATCTTCCATTGTAATTCCTTGACTATTAAAAAAGTCTATAATTTCATCGTAACATTTTACTGTTACAGTTGTCGTTGAGTTATTATAAAAGAAAGTATAATCAATTGTTGTTATACGCATCTTTTCATCGTGTCTATCATCACCCAAAATAGATGTATAACGAGTCTTAACTGCATGTTTACCACAAAAGTCAGCCTTTCTGAAGTTATAGTCTTCAATTTGTTCTGCAGAATTTCGATTAACTGCGCCTTTCACCACTTGTTGAATAGTACTGGTGTATTCTTCGTATACGTCCCATATATCAGTTACTTTTGCAGGCCCTTCAATAGGATTTATATTTACAAATAGAGTTAATTGAGTATCTGGTTGAACAAATTTCACAACAGTGTGTTTAGCTGTTCCAGAAACTTTGTGCCAGGCCATATCTTTGGGAAGTGAAAAAGCAACACCATATTTAAAATTTGAATAGATACAATTAATTGCATCCCATCGTTCTTCGTTGGTTTCATAAGAATCAGGTGTCGTTTTCTCTGTAGAATCTTCAAATAATCCGGTTTGGCTAATAGCAGCGGAATCATTATTGCTATTTGAGCACGTGACAATACATACGCATAACAACACTACTACCAATATGGCGGCAATACATGCAATAGTACTTTTTCCTAAATTGATGTTTACGTCGTGGTAAAACTTAGGAATTGAGAAAACATGAGAACTATCTCGTTTTGAACCATTGTTTGTCCATGATTTTTGATTATTATCAGACGATACAATACCAGTGAATGTTTCTTGGTTTTGTTTTACGACCAAAATATTCTTTGTCGAAGAACAGTTATTATTATTAACAACTTCTGAATTATCAGGAACGACAGAATTTGCCGTGTTGTCCATGTTGGTTGAAACGGATGAGCTGACCGCAGTATTCTCAACACATTCGTCACGATTATCTGTTTCTTCAACACAATCCGAATCCGAATTATTGTTTAAAGAATCATCCAATGGCATTTTTGTGCCGCAATACAAGCAGAATGCGGAGCCATCCTCTATTTCCTTACCACATCTATGGCAAAACATAGTTCAAACGGTTTGATTAAAGTTCGTCAGGAGAGATAGATATGTTACATAATAGATCACCATTTTCATTTATATATATATAAACGAATTTGTAACCATATTCACTCATACGGGAAATCATTGCTTTCACAATTGGATTAGTATCTTCTTGAATGCCTTCGATTACAGAAGATTTAATATCTGCTACAACGTCAGAAGTAAAATCACTTGATTTCATTCCTTTCCATTCAACAGTGTATACCATACTTTTACCCTCCAGTTTACAACTTTTCATGGTCATTCCATATCCAATGTCTTCTGGCAAATCTTTATCATATTCATTTGCCATCTCTTCCATCTCTTTTTTTATGGATGATGTAGATGAAGAGGATGATGGGGAACTAATATTCGAACTTCCATAAGAGGAATCGCTTGTTTTTCCATAACCATACTTTTCCTGAGCATATTTTTCAATGAATGCTCTGTTTTGATTGTTTAGATAAGCAGTATATCCCTTTATGCATAAAATTATCGCACAGAAAACCAAAAGGACATAAATCACGGTTCTATCCTTTTTCTTTGGAGGCTCCGAAACATTCTCAGATTCATTTGGCATGTCATTTTTTGCTTGTTCCGTTACTTCAACTTGAATGTCGCTTTTGATTGTTGCTGATTCGGCTGGGGCCTCCTCTTTTGGAGTCTCTTCAATAACTTTCTCTACCTTGCAACCACATTTGTTACAAAAGAGAGCATCTTCTGGCAATTCTTTGCCACACTTGGAGCATTTCATATATAAATAATACGTATTAGTTTTACAGAAGTGATTAATCCTCAGAAATACGAATAAGTGACTCTATAGAAACATCTAAACACTTTGAAAGCTTAATAAGCATGTCTAAATGTGGCTGAGTTGAATTTGTTACCCATTTTGAGACTGTAGCTGGGGACACACCAACCATTTGAGCGAGTGCTTTGTTGGTAAGGTTCTTCTCTGCCAAAATCACTTTTAAACGGTTAAGATTTCCATTGTCCATCTTTCGTCTATTTTTTTGATTGCAAAAATACAGCTTTTATTTGATAAAACTTTCTATTTTGGAATTTATTTTCCGAAAACGTTGCATTTTAGTCTAAAAAAGACCCCAATTGAGCTGATATTTTTATTTTGAAGTTTTCAGATTTTTTCCTGACTTCGTCATTGCGCCTCCCAGAAATCTTCGTCGAATAATTTTGCGATAGGCTTATGCCTTTTCATGGGCATTGTTT
>CAJOPP010000560.1 GCA_905236365.1 uncultured Lachnospiraceae bacterium | reverse complement strand
GCATATGATTAGTATACTTTGTATATAAATAAAGGTTTATATTTTCGCAAAAAAGAAATAGTAGAAATCAAAAATTGCAACATAAACTCCAACCAAAAATACCACGGACATCGGAAATATATGAATTGTCCGGAAGGATCCCTGCTAACAGTCCCGGACATGCTCGCTTAAATACGATCAGAAAACTCTGAATTTACTGGAGGTTACGCGGCTGGGAATCTCTTATTATATTCTTATGGCGTAGTCTGCAACCATGAAAGTGATAGGTGTAATTCCAGCCAGATTTGCTTCTAGCAGATTCCCAGGAAAACCATTAGTGGATATTTGCGGGAAACCTATGGTGTGGTGGGTGTATAACAATATGTCCGATCTGGAAATTTTGGATGATCTGATAGTTGCAACGGAGGATGAAAGAATAATTAGTGCGTGTGATGATTTGGGAATTAAAGCTATGTTGACTTCGGACAATCATCCGACAGGGACGGACAGGGTTGTAGAGGTTTCAGAGAAGATTGATGGTGATTTATTCGTAGTTATAATGGGCGATGAACCTTTGATAAAACCTGCCGATGTGAAAAAGTTAGTTGATGTATCGCAGATGTCTGGTTGTGACGCTTGTATGTTGACAACGAAATTTGTTAATCCAGTGGATGCTGTGAATACAACAACTATAAAATTAGCACTCAATGATGACAATGATGTGATTTTTATGTCCAGGTTACCAATACCATATCCGAAGGCTGCAGTCGGATACGATCTTTATAAAAATATGGGAGCATACGCTTTTACGAGAAAAGCACTGCAAGTATTCAAGAATACTAAAAAAGGTCGCATAGAGCGTGCAGAAGATTTAGAAATGCTTAGATTGATTGAAAAACATTGCATTGTAAAAGCTGTTGAGGTCACTAGCGATTCAATGTCTGTTGACACTGAAAAGGATCTTGAAAGGATTAGAGGGATCATTTCTAAGAATATTGAAACATGCTAAGTGGGGTGTGATGATGAATTCGATACAGGTTTTGGACTGTACTCTTCGTGATGGTGGATACTGCAATGAGTGGAAGTTTGGTAAAAAAGGAACGTCCAAAATAATTGAAGGGTTAACGAACTCTGGAATCGATATAATTGAGTGCGGATTTATTACAAATCGTGTGGATAATGATCCTGATGTAACGAAATTTCGTACACTTGATGCGATTTCTCCGATAGTTCCTTCGAATCGTCGGAGTTGCATATATGTAGGGATGATAAACTACGGTGAATACGACCCTAAAGAATTGCCGTTGTGTAATGAATCCCCCATCGATGGACTTAGAATTGCATTTCATAAGAAGGACCTCAAATCCGCTCTGGAGATGTGCCGTCAAGTCAAAGATAAGGGGTATAAAGTATTTGTTCAGGCTATGGTGTCGATGGCATATACTGATCTTGAATTCATCAGTATGATTGACATGATTAACGATATCGAACCATATGCGTTTTACATAGTAGATAGTTTTGGAATGATGAAACGGAAGGATATGGTACGTTTTTTTTCTTTGGTTGAACACAATTTAAAAGATACAATATGTATAGGTTTTCATTCGCATAATAACATGCAGTTGGCATATTCAAACGCACAAACACTTGTTGAAATGCAATCTGATAGAAATCTGATAATAGATTCTTCGATATATGGTATGGGAAGAGGTGCGGGAAATTTAAACACAGAGTTGTTCATAGAGTATCTTAATGATAATTACAATTCCAATTATTTGATTAAACCAATACTTGAGGTAATGGACGAGGTAATCAATGATTTTTATCGTAAAAGACCGTGGGGGTACTCTCTTCCCAATTATTTATCCGCGAAACATAATACGCATCCAAACTATGCTGGTTATCTAAGTGAGAAAAATACTCTTACAGCTGGAGGGATGAATGAAATTTTTGAGATGATGGATGAAGATAAGAAAGTGGAATTTAGTAAAGAATATGCTGAATCGATGTATATTTGGTATATGGAGAGAGGAAAAAGTAATGAGACACATTTGGCAGAGTTTGCCAATTCTATAAAGGGGAAAGAAGTTCTTCTTATCGGTCCAGCTAAGAGTTCTGAGATTCATAGAGACAAAATTATGAATTATGTGGAGAACAATGACGTTGTGACTATATCTGTAAATTTTTCTTACCCTTATGTTAAAATGGATTATCTGTTTATCAGCAATATGCGCCGGTATAATGAAGTTGGAAAGAGGGATTTAGATAGGTGTGTGGTTACTTCCAATGTTCCGGCTGATGGCGTATTTCTAAAAGTTAAATATCAGGATCTTTTGAACGAGAAGGAAGTTGTTAGGGATAATGCAGGGTTAATGGCAGTTAATCTGATGATTAAGATGGGTGCGAAGAGACTAATTATGGCAGGGTTTGACGGATACTCTTATGATTCGTCAGAGAATTTTGCTGAAGCACAGATGGTGGTATTCGAGGAAAAAGCTAAGTTGGACGCAATTAATCACGGTATGGGCACGGTTCTTAGTGAATACTCTAACCTCATTGAGATTGTGTTTTTAACAGAACATCCGTATTATAACCTAATTTCCCACTAAACCGGAGTTTCCTACACACGCGCGATCTTCGACCTGACTTCCGCTGATACAATCGGTTCTTTGCATGCGTTCGCGCGTTATTAGTTTTCGTTCTCGAACGATCGGAACCCTTCGAGAACGGTCTGTCCAGGTGCCTTCGAGCACTGGAACAGGCCTTTCACGACCTAAAATCGGCTAATGACCTGAGTTCACCAGATAGGGCAATGTGACGTGAATTCGGCACATCTCCTTGAATAAAATCGGATTCTGCATAGCGTCCGCTGCCGATCATCGGACCTTCGCATCCTAAATCTGCGGTTTGTATAGGTTACATCTCATCAGAGAATCATCCGACCCGATTCCGGCGGTTCCAGCCCGAACGTCCTGAAGATCTCCCTCACGTTCTTCGACACCGCTGTGAGTCTCCAATCGCCG
>CAJOPP010000559.1 GCA_905236365.1 uncultured Lachnospiraceae bacterium | reverse complement strand
TCATTTACTTAAGCCGGACGTTGCCGGATATGTTATATGTTTTCCATTCCGGGCACGAGCTAAAGCATACCTTCGAACTAAGCTCGTTTACAGAAGAAACTGATTTCTTTAATTGTGCATTCTGGATAAAAAATTCGAATAATAACGACAGAAAAACAAAGGAAATTCACTGAAATTCAAGATTATGAATAGAAAAATATCCGAAATTTTAAAAAAATATGTAAAAATGCATAAAAAAAACTTTTAATTTTACACTTTTAATGTTATAATATAACACATAACTTGCGTAAAGGGGTGACATTATGATTAAAAAAGAGATGATTGCCATGCTTTTGGCTGGCGGACAAGGAAGCCGACTAGGTGTACTTACCACAAAGCTGGCAAAGCCTGCTGTTGCTTTTGGTGGAAAGTACAAGATTATCGACTTCCCTCTGAGTAACTGTATTAATTCGGGAATTGACACAGTTGGTGTATTGACACAATATAGACCGCTTCGGTTAAATCAACATATAGGAATTGGTATTCCGTGGGATTTGGATCGTAATCTGGGTGGTGTTACAGTTTTGCCGCCATATGAAAAGAGTGCGAATAGCCAATGGTATACAGGTACAGCCAATGCCATTTATCAGAACTTGGAGTATATTGATTATTATAATCCAGAGTATGTTCTTATTTTATCAGGTGATCATATTTATAAAATGGATTATGAGGTGATGCTTGATTTTCACAAATCAATGGATGCAGATATTACACTTGCCACATATGAAGTGCCGATTGAAGAGGCAAGTCGTTTTGGGGTAGTGATTACAGATGAGAATGGGGTGATTCAGGAATTTGAAGAGAAACCGGAGAAACCAAGAAGTAACAAAGCTTCTATGGGTATCTACATTTTCAAGTGGAGTTTATTAAAAGAAACGTTACAGGAACTTAAGGATGTGCCTTCCTGTGATTTCGGTAAGCATGTCATTCCGCATTGCCATGCAAATGGTTCTAAGGTCGTTGCATATGACTTTAGAGGATATTGGAAGGATGTCGGAACACTTGGTTCTTATTGGGAGGCCAATATGGAGCTTGTTGACATTATTCCGGAATTCAATTTGTATGAAGAGTTTTGGAGAATTTATACGAAGAGTGATATCTTACCACCGCAGTTTATTGATGAGTCTGGAAAGGTCACGGAGAGTATCGTTGGGGAGGGAACAGAGGTATATGGTGAGGTGAGCCACTGTGTGATTGGTTCCGGAGTAAGTATTGGAAGGGGAGCTGTTGTCAAAGACTCAATTATTATGAATGGAACAGTCATTGGTGAGGGTGCAGTGATTAACAAGTCCATTATTGCTGAGAATGTTCACATTGGGAATAATGTAGAGCTTGGTTATGGTGAGGAAGCACCAAATGAAAAGGCACCTCATATTTATTCCTTTGGTCTTGTTACCATTGGAGAGAATTCGGTGATTCCGGATAATGTTAAGGTTGGAAAAAATACAGCCATATTTGGACCTACTGAGGCAGAAGAATATCCAGATGGATTATTGAAGAGTGGTTCTAGTTTAATAAAGGTAGGTGATATAGCATGAGAGCGATTGGAGTGATTTTAGCAGGAGGAAACAGCAATCGGATGGGAGAACTATCTGCAAAGCGGGCAGTAGCGGCAATGCCGGTTACAGGCACTTATCGTGCGATTGATTTTGCATTAAGTAATATGACAAACTCCCGGATTCAGAAAGTGGCAGTCATTACACAGTATAATTCACGTTCACTAAACGAGCATCTGAATTCTTCGAAATGGTGGGATTTTGGTAGAAAGCAGGGAGGGTTGTATGTATTTACTCCTACCATAACTTCTACAAACAGCTATTGGTATCAGGGAACTGCAGATGCACTTTATCAGAATATCAGCTTTTTAAAAGATAGTCATGAACCATATGTAGTAGTTGCAAGTGGTGATGGCGTGTACAAGCTGGATTATAACAAAGTTCTGGAGGAACATATCAAAAAAGGTGCAGATATTACCGTTGTTTGCAAGACGATGGAACCGGATGAAGATGATATCAGTCGTTTTGGCATTGTCAAGTGCAATGATGATATGCAGATTATAGATTTTGAGGAGAAGCCGTTAGTAGCAAAGTCATCAACCGCTTCCATTGGTGTTTATGTGATTCGGAGGAGACAGTTGATTGAACTTTTAGAGGCGTGTGCAAAAGAAGGACGGACAGATTTTGTTAAAGATATTCTGATTCGATACAAAAATGTCAAGAAAATCTATGCATATAAGATAGATTCTTATTGGAGAAATATCGGAACCATCGAATCCTATTACAAAACGAATATGGATTTCCTGAAGAAAGATATTCGGGACTATTTCTTCCGGCAACATCCGGATGTATATTCTAAGGTGGATGATTTACCACCAGCAAAATACAATGGGGATGCAGAGGTAAATAACAGCTTGATTGCCAGTGGCTGTATCGTAAATGGTACAGTAGAGAATTCGGTATTATTTAAGAAGGTTTATGTGGGGAATAATTGTGTAATACGTAATTCAATCATTTTGAATGATGTACATATCGGTGATAATTCTGTTATTGAGAATTGTATTGTGGAGAGCAGGGATACATTACGTGCAGGTACCATTCACGTAGCAGAACCGGGACAAATCAAGGTTGTAGTGGAAAAGAACTTCCGCTATGCATTATAAGTCCTTTTCTGGAGAAGACAATAATATAAAAAGGGGTGGCAAAATGGAGATTACAGATATCAGACTTAAAAAAGTTACAAAGGAAGGCAAAATGAAAGCAATTGTTTCTATTACTTTGGATAATGAATTTGCAGTTCACGACATAAAAGTAATAGAAGGGGAAAAAGGCTTGTTTATTGCAATGCCAAGTCGGAAGGCAGCAGATGGGGATTACAGAGATATTGCTCATCCGATCAATCAGAATGCAAGAGAGAGGATTCAGTCGTTAATCTTAGCAGAATATGAAAAGGTATTAGCGGAGGAGAACGAGCCTGCAGAATAAAAAAATGGGGATTACAGCGGATAAGCCGAGGACATAATGTCTTTGGCTTATTTGCTGTTTACTGGAAGGCGAGTGAACTGTCACTATAGGAGAAGTGTCTGATTTTTTGGACTGGAAAAATAAGAATAATTATGTTAAAATACGGATAATTTTGAGAGGAACGCAAATGACGAAGTCATTTTCAAAATGCGTTCCCGATAATTGGCCGGGGCTGTAAAGCAGAGCACGTGCCGATAATGATTATTTATATGGAGGAATGGGCATGACAAGAGTAAAGGCAGTAATATTAGCTGCGGGTAAGGGAACAAGAATGAAATCGGAGTTGCCAAAGGTAATTCATGAAGCATTGGGAAAACCAATGGTAGAATATTCTATTGAAGCTGCACAGGGGGCAGGTGCTGAATTGTCTGATATTTGTCTGGTGGTAGGTCATGGAGCAGACCAGGTAAAGAAGACAGTAGGAGATAAGGTGACATATGTCATCCAGGAGGAACAGTTAGGAACTGGTCACGCGGTAAAATGTGCCAGTGAATTCATTGGAACGGATGGACTGACGATGATTCTTTGTGGAGACACTCCGCTGATCAAAGGAGAGACTTTGAAGAAATTGGTAGATACCCATATCGAAGAAGGAAATGCCATTACTGTGTTGACAGCAGTTGTGGATGATCCGACAGGATACGGAAGAATCATTAAGGATAGCTGGGGAAAATTTGTGAAGATTGTGGAACAGAAGGATGCAACGTTAGAGGAACAGCGGGTAGATGAGATCAATTCCGGTATGTATATTTTTAATTCTGACATATTAACGACCGCACTTTCGCAATTGAATAATAATAATAAACAGGGTGAGTATTATCTTACGGATACAATTGAGATTGTAAAATCCCAGGGACTTGGTGAGGTATCTACGATGGTGATTAATGATGTGGATGAGACCAAAGGCGTGAATTCACCGGAGCAGTTAAGAGAGGCAGAGGAGATCCTGAAAAGAAGAGGAACAGAGAGATAGAATTTGTGCAGGATGGAAAACATGACAGTGCAGAGAGAATCTGGGAAAAGAGGATAGAATTTGCACAGGGTGAAAACCTTGATAAAAGAATGGAGCACAAAATGTTTGGATTGCGAAAAAAGAAGAGAGAATCCGAAAACGGAATAAAACAAGAGGAAAAAAACATGAAATTAATCGTAGGATTAGGGAATCCGACATCACAATATGAAGGAACCAGACATAATGTTGGATTTGAGGTGTTAGATCAGTTATCTGAGCAATATAATATACCATTGGATACAGCAAAGCATAAGGGCTTTTATGGAAAAGGAAGGATAGAGGGACAGGGCGTTGTTCTGTTAAAACCAATGACTTTTATGAATCTCAGTGGCGAGAGTGTTGTTCAGGTTGCGAATTACTATAAAATTCTTCCGGAGGATGTGATTGTTATTTATGATGACATCAATCTGGATGTAGGAAGACTTCGAATACGGGAAAAGGGAAGTGCAGGAGGACATAATGGTATGAAGAATATCATATCCCATTTAGGAACCGATGCGTTTCCTAGAATCCGTGTGGGCGTAGGCATGAAACCTCCCAAAATGGATCTGGCAGATTATGTGCTTTCAAGATTTTCCGAGGAGGAGCGGGCTGCCATGGAGGAAGGGTATGAGAAGGCGTGTAAAGCTACTGCTTTGTTAGTAATGGACGAAATTGCGAAGGCCATGAACGATTATAATGGAAAGTGAAAAGGATGGAACAATGGAAACATTAAAAGCACCATTCAGGTTGTCAGAGCTTGGCAGCCGGTATGAAAATGCAAAACAAGAAGGGAAAATGCCGGTGGAGATTACAGGAACCGATGGCTTTGCCCGTTATTATACAATGGACTGTCTGGGTAACGAACGGGTGAAACTGATCGTTACATACAGTGAAGACCGGGCAAAAGAGATATTGGATGCGTATAGTTTTTTTGATAAGAATATACTGTATTATCCTGCAAAGGACGTACTGTTTTACAGTGCAGATATTCATGGTCATACAATCCTGCGGCAACGGATGGAAGTGGTAAAGGGCATTATCGAACAAAATATTACAACCGTGGTAGTATCCATTGATGCACTGCTTAACAAGATTGTACCGATAGAGGAAATCAGGCAGCATGTGATAACCTTCCGGATGGGAGCAGTATTAGACCTGAATCTGATGAAAAAAGTGCTGGTGGCAATGGGCTATGAGAGGAATGACTGGGTGGACGGTGTAGGACAGTTCGCAATTAGGGGAGGTATCTTGGATATCTTCCCTATGAGCAGTGAGTGTCCTTACCGTGTGGAACTCTGGGGAGAGGAGATTGACAGTATCCGGAGTTTTGATGTTGAAAGCCAGAGAAGTATTGAGAATGTGGAAGAACTGGCTGTTTACCCTGCGGCGGAAATGATTCTGAATCAGGAGCGGATTGACAAAGGTCTGAAACGGATTGATAAAGAACATAAAAGCTATGCGAAGAAATTAAAGGCAGAATTCAAAACAGAGGAATATGCCAGAATCAATCGGGAAATTGAGGCGTTAAAGGAAGAACTTTCGTACTTTCACAGTGCCATGGGCGTGGATAGTTATATTGGTTCTTTCTACAAGGAATTGACCAGTTTTCTTTACTATATGCCGGAGGATGCACTGATCATGGTGGATGAGCCGGAACGGGTGTTGGCAAGAGCAGAGGCATGTCAGATAGAATTCCGTGAAAGCATGGTAAGTCGGTTAGAGGGAGGTTATATGCTTCCAAGTCAGGCAGATATCCTGTTTGACTACAAGGAAATTGCCGGGAAAATCGCAGGAAAGGATACGGTATTGTTTAGTATTCTTGGAAAAGAGGACTCTATATTTGAACCCGCCGTCAAACTTTCTTTTGATACCAAAATGGTTCCGTCATACCGGCACAATTTTGAAATGCTTCTGAAGGATATTAAGCGATGGAAAAAGGATGGATATCGGATTCTGTTATTTTGTCCATCAACGACAAGAGGAGAACGATTGACAAAAGATTTACAGGAACAGGATGTAAACTGTTTTTTTACAAGTGACAAGGACAGAATATTAGAATCTTCTGAAATGATGATTACCAATGGAAGATTGAAAACAGGTTTTTCTATAGCGTCCATTAAATTAGTTGTGCTGACAGAAGGCGATATTTTCGGACAGAAGAAAGAGAAGAACAAAAGAAAACGAAAACCGTTATACTCCGGTGAACGGATCAAAAGCTTTGATGATCTGAATGTTGGAGATTATGTGGTGCATGAACGACATGGACTGGGTATCTATTTAGGAATTGAGAAAATAGAAGTAGACCAGATTACCAAGGACTATATAGCGATTGAGTATAGCGGAGGTGCCAAATTATTTATTTTGGCGTCTCAATTGGATCTGATACAGAAATATTCTTCCAAAGACAGTAAGAGACCGAAACTCAATAAACTGGGCGGAAATGAATGGGAAAAGACAAAATCCAAAGTACGGGGACAGGTCAAAGAGATAGCGAAGGAACTGGTAGATCTTTATGCAATCCGGCAGTCGAAAGAAGGATATGCTTTTTCTGCAGATACAGTCTGGCAGAAAGAGTTTGAGGAAATGTTTCCTTTTGATGAGACGGAGGATCAGTTAAAGGCGATTGAAGAAACCAAGGCAGATATGCAAAGCACGAAAATTATGGATCGTCTTGTATGTGGAGATGTTGGCTATGGTAAAACAGAGGTAGCAATTCGTGCGGCATTCAAAGCTGTACAGGATGGAAAGCAGGTAGCATATCTGGTACCAACGACTATTCTTGCCCAGCAGCATTACAATACATTTACGGAACGGATGCAGGACTTTCCGATTCGGATTGGAATGCTGTCCAGATTTTTATCGGCAAAAGAACAGAAAAAGACATTACAGGATTTGAAAAAAGGTCAGATTGACATTATTATCGGTACTCACCGGTTGCTTTCCAAAGATCTTGATTATAGTAATCTTGGACTTCTGATTATTGATGAGGAACAGCGTTTTGGGGTGTCCCACAAGGAAAAGATCAAGCAGATGAAAAAAGATGTGGATGTGTTGACTTTGACTGCAACACCGATTCCGCGAACTTTGCATATGAGTCTGATCGGAATCCGTGACATGAGTCTGTTGGAGGAGCCACCGGTTGACAGGAAAGCAATCCAGACATATGTGTTGGAATATAATCCGGAATTGGTAAAAGAAGCGGTTACCAGAGAGCTGGCCAGAGGCGGACAGGTATATTATGTATATAACCGGGTCAATACTATTGCAGATATTGCAGCAGATCTGGCAAAACTGATGCCGGATGTGCGGATTTCCTATGCACATGGTCAGATGAAAGAGAAGGAACTGGAAGATGTCATGCTTGCTTTTATCAATAAAGAGATTGATGTGTTGGTGACAACCACGATCATTGAGACAGGTTTGGATATTGCCAATGCCAACACGATGATCATACATGATGCAGAGAATTTTGGATTGTCCCAGCTTTATCAGTTGAGAGGACGTGTTGGGCGTTCGAGCCGGACAGCATATGCATTTTTAATGTATAAACGGGACAAAATGTTAAAGGAGACTGCAGAAAAGAGACTGAAGGCGATTCGGGAATTTACGGATCTTGGTTCGGGATTTAAGATTGCCATGCGGGATTTGGAAATCCGCGGTGCCGGCAATTTGTTAGGTGCTGACCAGTCCGGACATATGGCGGCAGTGGGATATGATCTTTATTGTAAAATGTTAAATGATGCGATTCTGCGGCAGAAGGGAGAATTAAAAGAAGAAGAATTTGTTACTTCTATTGAGATTCCGATTGATGCCTATATTCCTTCTACCTATGTGAAAAATGAGATGACAAAGTTAGAATTATATAAGCGGATTTCCGGCGTATGGACAAAGGAAGATTATGAGGATATGTTAGATGAGCTCACGGACCGTTTTGGAGAGCCGCCACAGGCAGTTCTCAATCTGCTAACAATTGCAAGGGTGAAGGCACAAGCACATGATGCCTGTATCACCTCGATCAATTATAAAAATCATCAGATCCATATTGAGATGATACCCGGTGTGAAAGTAAAGATGGAACTGTTAGATGATTTTCTGGCAAAATATCTGAATAATATACGGGTTGTAGGTGGAGTGAATTCCGGATTTGTAGTGGATTTGGAAAAAAAGGGTCTTAAGACTTTTATTCAGGAATTGGAGGGTATCATCGAAGATATCAGGCAGTTGATTGAAATCGAATAATATGCTATATATATGTAAAGAGCGATTGGAAGGATATCCGTGTACTAATTTCGGATGGAATAACGGTAGCTTTCAATAGAAAACAGGAATCGTAAATGAAAAAGATTCCTCTGTATGAACAGGTACAGTATGTGGAGGAATAATGTATGAGGTGCAAAAAAAAGACTTGGCTCATAGTTCTGGGTTTGTTGTGTATTAGCATGTTGCCGGGATGTGGGAAGAAGGAGCCGGAAGATAATACAAAGGTTGTATATCAATTTGGAGGCAATGAGATTCTCTATGGAGAATTTTATATTTATGCAAGAACCATAGAGGAGGATTATCAGAAAACTTATGGAAATGGCATTTGGAGTCTGGAGCTTACCACAGAAGATGGGCAAAGCACAGTAAGAGATGTCACCCTTCAGGATATCATTGCAGATATCAACCGTGTAAAAGTATTGGTGGCTCAGGCAGAGAAGATGGAGATTTCGTTAAAGGATAATGAAAGAGCAGAAGTGGAAGAGGAAGCAACCGCATTTTATAAAGGTCTGACAGAGACGGATCTGGTGGAGACGGAGATTACAAAGGAACTGGTTGTGCAGGTACTTGAAGAGAATATGCTTGCTCAAAAGGTTTATGAACAATTGCTCTCGGAATATGATTTTGAAATATCGGAAGAAGAAGCCAGAATTACTACCTTTTTTGATATGGTATTTGAGTGCTATGGTGTGAAAAAGGATGGATCGGTCGAAGAATATACGGACGAAAAGAAGGCGACCCAGTTGCAGAAAGCAAATGAAGCACTTGCATCTCTGGCACAGGATGAAGATGTTACTTTTGAGGATATTGTAGACAAATATCATTTAGAGTATGCATCTTCTTATACAATGTCAAAAACAGAATTGATTGAAGAATATGGAGAGGCTGTAACAGACAGGATTTTAGAGTTAACAGATGGACAGGTTAGTACAGTAGTGCAAAGCCAGTATGGCTATCATATCTTTAAAATGCTTAAGTCAAATGATGAAGAGCTGACTAAGAAGAACAAGGAAGAAATCATATCTGCAAAGAAAAAAGAATATTTTAATGGTGTATATGATGAATGGTTGAAGCATTATGATGCTCATTTTGATATTAAAACGGATGTGAATATGGATTTATTTGATGCGTTCCCGTTTTCTGAGAATGAGCAGGAAAGTAAGTAGAATTAGAAAATGCATTGTACTGGGTATGTATTCCTTTAGGGTATCTATTCAGCAGGGTTGAACAGATACGCAACAGGCATGGTGCTGGTACATATTCCGGTATGCCGGTTACATCGTAAAATATACATTTTTGTATGCATTTTGCAGTTAAAGTGAGATGTTACGTGAACATTTACCCATTAGGAAGAAAGTGAAAAGAGCGTTCCGGGTACTTAGTTGCTCGGAGTATAGGGAAAAATTTGAAAAAAGGAGAAAATGACTATGGATGATAAACATGCGGAGATTTGTGAGTGTAATGCGATTCATCAGGATGTTGTCAATCGTGTGAAGAAAGGAATGCCGGAAGAAGAACAGTTATATGATTTGGCAGAATTATTTAAAGTGTTTGGAGATACAACAAGAGTACGGATTCTATGTGCTCTGTTTGAAAGTGAAATGTGTGTGTGCGATATATCCATTCTCTTAGGTATGACACAGTCATCGATATCTCATCAGCTGCGAGTTCTGAAGTCAGCAAAGCTGGTGAAGAACCGGAAAGAGGGAAAGGTGGTCTATTATTCTCTTGATGATGAACATATCAAACATATTTTTGAACAGGGATTAGAGCACATCAGTGAATAAAAAGCTGGCAGAAAAACGAAACAGCATTTTGTATGGAGTATCACATACAGGAGATTGGAATGGAAGACAGGTGAGAAGATGGACAGGAACGTAAGGGATAACCCGGTGAATTATATAACATTAAAGAGGGACTTTATTGTTGTGAATGTTACATCAGGTGCAGCGATGGGAATTATGCTACTTGTTATGATATTACAGCGGCAGCATATTGTACCGGGTTTACCATGTGGAGTGCATGATATATTTCGGATATATTGTCCGGGATGTGGAGGAACAAGAGCATTATTTGAGTTGTTAAAAGGTAACTTGTTGCAATCGCTGATTTATAATCCTGCAATTTTATTAGGAGCGATTCTGATTGCGTATTACGAGATTGGAGTGATGATAACTTTGATCAAAAAGAATGGAAAACGTTATTACAAAAAAAACGGTCTGGTATATGGGTATCTAATCATTCTTGCCGTGTTTGCGATTGCGAGGGATTATTTACTGGTAGGTATGGGTATTGACGTGATTGGAGATTTTTTGTAAACTGGAGCAGAGCTTATCATTTGTTTTGAATTATTTAAAAAATTTACTTGATTTTTTTTGTAAAATGATATATTATATAATAGTTGTGTAAAACATGACATGCAGTTGTGGCGGAATGGCAGACGCGCTAGATTCAGGTTCTAGTGAGGTAACACTCGTGTGGGTTCAACTCCCATCAACTG
>CAJOPP010000558.1 GCA_905236365.1 uncultured Lachnospiraceae bacterium | reverse complement strand
TTATGCGTTTGACACCATTCAAGAAGGATTAGTTGAAATGTATAAAACGGATAATGGCTTGCAAGCTTTGTTTGACAGGCAAGATTTAAGTTCAGTACTATTAAATAGGTATCAAGCTTGTACTGTTGGACACGAGAAAGAGTCGGCTGTGGAAGGATTTTATGATACAAGTGAGGTTATTATTCTTGAAGCGCTGCTTGCTCAAAATGAAGTTGTTTCACAATTGGACAAAAATGAACGAAAAGAATTATTAGAAGAAGTCAAAGATAAAATGACTGAAAAAAACAATGATGAATTGTACAATGGAGAGGAAAGTACTTTTTATGATGTTGTATTGGCAAATGATTTAGATGAAGAGTTACAATTGTGTATTGATACTAAAATAATCAATAAAAGAGAGGATGTTGTTTGTGCAGCGACAACCACGACATATGTTAAGACACCGAAAGGCACAAAAGTGACTGTTTATAAGTATGACGATATGAGTGCAAATCGTAAAAAAGAAATTAATGCTGCTTTTAAGAAGGATTGGCCAAATGCTACATATCTTTCAACAGCTACAAAAAAATATAATTGTCATTCGTATGCATGGTATAAGCAATCGACGAGCAATGCATATTGGATGAACAGTCCTAAACAATATGTTTCGGATAAAAGTTATAAATATGTTGGAATAAATGCGACTGCAAAAGGACAAAAAATAGTATATAAATACCAAAAAGTTCCTGTGGATTCATGGATACATTCTGGTGTTGTAAGCACAAGTAAATCGCCATTTTTGATTACCTCAAAATGGGGACAAGCACCACTTATGCAACATGCAGTTTTATATTGTCCGTATGTAAGCCAATCCAATGCATTTCACTATTATACGAAGAACTAATTATTGCATGGAGGAATGGGCATGGGAAGAAAAACAATATTAATAATTGGAACATTGATGTTAACTGTTATTGGCGGTTGTTGTTTTGTATATGCAAAATATGTTGATAATCGCGTAGTAGTTAAAAACCACCAGATTGTAAAAGGTGCAGAGTCGTGGAGTAAATTTAAGCAGAACACCGCAAACGGTAAAGAGGATATAATTCACATGATAATCGCTCAGGAAGGAAAACGTTATGATAATACGTTATCTTTTGATGGAACATATTATCGATATGATAGCGAACAGGAAAATGAGACCTTTAAGCGGAAGTATCTGTTGGATTTGCGAGGTGAAGTTCCGGTTTCAAAAGTGATGACTCACTGGGTAGTGCTGGCAGATCAACAGTATACATTGGAGCAGTTGATGCATAGTGTGGAGAGTAATGATAGCGGAGACTGGTTGGATTTTGATATTCTTTTTCTTGAATAAGCTAAGGAGAGACAAGATATCTGTCAGGTTTAAATGACGGATATCTTGTTTTTTGTAGGAATAAATCAAGGTGACAAACGAGTGCTTGTACACAGGGCAGTAAGCGCTTCAAAAGAAGGCGTAGTGTAATTATCTGAATTACGTGATAAACTTTTCTGAACCAAAATTATTTCGGGGAGGTTTTGCATGAATAACGAAAAAATGAATCTTTGGCGTCAACGAATCGCCACATGTCGAAAGAGTAATCTGACAGTAACTGAGTGGTGCGCAAAACACCAGCTCTCAGAAGAAACCTATTATTACTGGCATAAAAAAATCTCACAACTGGATGGTGTAAAAACGAATGTGCCTGTTTTCGCAGATGTAACTCCGGTTCTTGTTAAAGAATCCCAGACTTTTTCTACTGACCTTACCATTTCATGGAACCAGCTCCAGATTAATGTGTCAAATGCAAAGGAAGCCGAACTGGCTGATGTATTTATCAGCAAGCTCCAAAGCCTATGCTGAACAGTTTTACATCAGGTGCTACCCACATCATTTTGGCGTGTGGCGCAACTGATTTCCGTAAACAAACGGAAAGTCTTTCTGCCTTGGTCAGTATGCAGTTAAAGCTGGATCCGTTTGAAAGTGAGTATGTATTTATTTTCTGTAACAAAAGACGAAATGCAATTAAAGTATTACGGTATGACCGGAATGGATTTGTACTTGCAACAAAAAAGCTATTGGAAGGAATGAAATTTCAATGGCCGAAAAACAGCAGTGAAGCAGCAGAAATTACATCCCAACAGCTGGAATGGTTACTTGACGGATTGGACATTGAGCAGAAAAAAGCTCACCATTCGGTAAAAATGACAGGAGGAGAAAGCTGTTTTTAAACCAAGTAATTATGAACAAAAAAGCACGTGGAAGTCGCAGAAATTCGGCATTTTTCAGATCTTGAAAGTGTCCAGTTTTGAAAGGTAAAAATAATTCGCACTAAATCATTAAAGATTGCTGTACTTTTCCCTGCGATAAGGTAAAATAAAAGAAAAAAC
>CAJOPP010000557.1 GCA_905236365.1 uncultured Lachnospiraceae bacterium | reverse complement strand
GCATAGTTTTGACCCCGACATCATGACATTGGTTCAGACGTACGCCACCGAGTGAACTGTAACGGAAAGAGAGGACTTTTGACTGCAAGTTACTGTTTGGTGGTTAGCTACTTCTACTGTTTATTGGCTGATGAGTGAACGGTAACGCTTGCAAGGAAAGAATTTCAATGATACAATGGTCTATAAACCGAAAGAATTAGGTGGAAATAAGCTATGAATAAGATAATAACGGCATTTATGATTCTCCTTTTGCTGATAACAGCAGTGGTGTACCTTTATTGGAAAATTCCGGTTGTTCAGGAAAAGATGGCCACATATACAGAAGATGATTTTGAACAAGAGAATATTTATACGGATTTAGAAGATATTTCAATTCGATTGCAGGATGAAATTCAGAAGGGTTCAGATGAATTTACAATTTATTTAAAAGATCTTGATGTAAAAGAGTTAGAGCAGATCAATTCGTTACTGGATGGAATCTATGGATGTGGATCAACATATCAGCAAATTAGAAGCGTCGGAGAAAAATACAAAAAGGTAAAGATTACAATTGAAAGGACGATCAATTACGCTGCAGTGCAAGCGTATATCAATCATACTCCGATTTTGGATTCCGATGAGAGGGCGAGAATTCTTTATGAAAAAATCAAAGAAGTCATGGATTCTGTGATTACAGAAAGTATGTCAGATTATGAAAAAGAAATTGCACTGCATGATTATCTTGTATCACATTGTAAATATAGCGAAGAGGTGAATCAATATTCAGAGAGTGATATTTACCGGGCATATGGAGCATTGGTGAATCGGGAAGCAGTATGCAATGGATATGCAGAAGCACTTACGCTGTTGCTTGAATGTGCGGGTGTGAATTCCATGTTTGTAACGGGTACAGCGGAAGGCATAGAGCATGCATGGAATCTGGTAGAATTAGATGGAAAATGGTATCATTTGGATGCAACATGGGATGACCCGCTTCCTGATCGGGGGGAGAGTGTTATTCACCCTTATTTAAATGTGACGGACTCGATTATTGAAAAAAGCCATACATGGAAAAGAGAGGATTATCCGCAAGCGTGGGATATGGAATATAATTATTATGTTCAAAAAAATGCTTTTTTTTACAGTTTTAGTGATTTCCAGTATAGTGCATACGACAGAATGATAAATGGCGATGAGCACTATTATGAGGCGGTAGTAGAGGGCTATGAGGAAAATCAGGATGATATGCAGTTTATTTTTCAAAATAATGATAAGTTGGATAATGTAAACTGGCAGTGCTTTGCAGAAGGTGATTATAGAGTCCTGGTGCTGAATGGACAGTAGAAAACGAGGAGATTGAAGATGAGAAAACAAGAATTTTTGGATGAATTGAAACAGACTCTTTCAGGCGAGGTGCCGGCAGAGATTATGATGGATACATACCGCTATTATGCAAATTATATAGATGAAGAGATTCAGAACGGGAAAGAGGAAGAAACAGTTTTAGCGGAATTGGGAAAACCGTCATTGATTGCCAGATCGGTTATAGCTGCCCAAACCGGAGATCGAGAGGTAGATGTGGAATATACAGTGGATGGAAGGATGAAACAGGTCAAACGAGGTTTGGGTAATTCTGAGAAAAAAGAAAAAAGACACAAAGAATTCGCATTTGATTACCACGCGTGGTATGCAAGAGTATTGTATGCATTTTTTGCTATTTTGATGATTTGCATCGTGTTTGTTATTATAAAAGGATTGTTTTTTGTTTTCTTTCGGTTTGGAATTCCAATCTTACTTATTTTAGGAATAATTTATTTGATTCTCTATTTTGTGAGATGAAATTTGGAAACTACGGCTTTACAAGGCTTAACATGGCAATTAAGGGACGAACAGAAAATTACTGTTCGGTGACAAGCCGGTTAGTTATTGGTGAAAACGGTCTTGAATAGTAATCAGAAAGTTACTGTTCAGACGCAATGTCATTTATTTAAGCCGGACGTTGCCGGATATGTTATATGTTTTCCATTCCGGGCATGAGCTAAAGCATACCTTCGAACTAAGCTCGTATCTCGCTAAGGTCTCAGGCAT
>CAJOPP010000556.1 GCA_905236365.1 uncultured Lachnospiraceae bacterium | reverse complement strand
TTGTGCTAACAACTCCTGATTCTGACTAAGCGGTGTATCTTCCTCCACAATCAGACTATAAGCAGATATATGTTCCGGTTCAAGCTGCAACACCTTTGTAAGTGTCTGGATATAGGATTCCCTGCTTTCACCCGGAATTCCAGACATCAGGTCAATATTGATATTGGAAAATCCCGCCTCTCTTGCATAATGATATGCAGTTACAAACTGTTCATAATCATGCACCCTTCCCATTGTATGCAAAATCGTATCGTTGGTACTTTGTAACCCAATACTCAATCGATCGAAACCCATCTGACGATAACAAAGCAATTTATCCTTTGTCAGGCTCTCAGGATTCCCTTCTATCGTAATCTCTGCATTTTCTTCGACAGAAAAAACACGATAGATTGTTTCCATAACCTGTTCCACCAAAGAAGCTTCCAGATAGGAAGGGGTTCCTCCTCCAAAAAAGATTGTTGCTACCTGATATGCTTTCGCTACCGGTGCATATGCCTCAATTTCCCTGCACAACGCAGTTATATAATTTTTTCTTTCATCAAAACCAGATCCGCCAAAGGATAAAAAATCGCAATATACACATTTCGCCTTGCAAAAGGGGATGTGAATATAGAGACTCAAGCATTTCTTCTCATCTGTTTTCGGTGTTTCTTCTTTCAATGTTTTTAACTTCACTTGCAATTCTCCTTTGTTTCCGATCTATCTTTTACTATTCTGAAAATATAACTGCAGTTCTACTCGTCATCTAACTTCAGTACACTCATAAATGCCTTCTGTGGAATCTCTACGTTGCCAATCTGACGCATTCGCTTCTTTCCTTCCTTCTGCTTCTCTAACAGTTTTTTCTTTCTGGAAATATCTCCACCATAACATTTTGCAAGAACGTCCTTGCGAAGTGCTTTCACCGTTTCTCTGGCAATGATCTTACTTCCGATTGCTGCCTGAATCGGAATCTCAAATAAATGTCTTGGAATCTCGCCTTTTAGCTTTTCACACATCTTACGACCTCTCTCATAAGCTGTGTCTGCATGTACGATAAAAGAAAGTGCATCCACTTCTTCCTTATTGATCAAAATGTCTAACTTCACAAGATCTGAACGGACATAGCCATTCATTTCGTAATCAAAGGACGCATATCCTCTTGAACGGGACTTCAACGCATCAAAAAAATCATAGATAATCTCATTTAGCGGAAGATCATATTTGAGCAAGGCTCTGGTCTCCTCCATATATTCCATACTCTTATAAACTCCACGCCGTTCCTGGCAGAGCTGCATGATTGCTCCCACATATTCTTTTGTCACCATAATCTCTGCTGCAACAAATGGCTCTTCCATATAATCAATTTGTGACGGATCCGGAAGATTTGACGGATTGGTCAACTCAATCATTTCGCCATCTGTTTTATAGACACGATAAACAACACCTGGTGCTGTCGTGACCAGATCCAGATTATATTCTCTCTCCAAACGTTCCTGTATAATTTCAAGATGCAACAATCCAAGGAATCCACAACGGAAACCAAAACCCAACGCAATGGATGTCTCAGCCTCATAACTCAATGCCGCATCATTGAGCTGTAACTTTTCTAATGCATCTCGAAGATCCGGATATTTGGCTCCATCCGCCGGATACAGACCACAATACACCATCGGATTTGCTTTCTTATAACCCGGCAGCGCCTCTTTGCATGGATTCATTGCATCTGTCACAGTATCACCAACACGGGTATCCTTCACATCTTTGAGACTTGCAGTAATATATCCTACCATTCCGGCAGACAGTTCTTCCTGAGGAATAAACTGACCCGCACCAAAAATACCAACTTCTACCACTTCAACAGTTGCGCCGGTCGCCATCATCTGAATCGTGGTTCCTTTTCTGACAGAACCGTCAAATAAACGGCAAAAAATAATAACACCTTTATACGCATCATACTTACTATCAAAAATAAGAGCCTTTAACGGACCTTCCGCATCACCGGAAGGGGCTGGAATCTTTGTCACAATCTGTTCTAACACTTCCTCAATATTCAATCCGGTCTTTGCTGAAATACGTGGTGCATCCTGTGCCTCGATTCC
>CAJOPP010000555.1 GCA_905236365.1 uncultured Lachnospiraceae bacterium | reverse complement strand
GAAGTTCATCCGTCAACACAGATTGCATTTCTTAGTGGACATGATGACTTTTCATATGCCCAGCAGGCAATTCAATACAACATTATAAGTTATATGCTGAAGCCGATATCGGCTTTTGAACTTACGGAGGAACTGCGAAAAATTAAAGAAAAGATTGATGAACAGTTCCGTAAATTTGCTGCAGGTGGTCGTGAAACCAACAGAGAAACTGTTATGACGTTTTTTATGACGCTTCTTTTGGATGAATTTCAGAAAGAAAATGACGCCAAGAGGGATCAGGAGCTGCTGGAAAAGTTAGTAGATATAGGATTTATAAAAAATAGAGATGGAGCCCATATGTATACTGTTATGACTACCAGCATATTAAATGAAGCAGAAGAAAATGTAACCGAAGAAACAAATGTTAATGCGGTTAATTCAGTTTTGAATAAATATTTTAAGGTAGTTAGTTTTTATATCAATGGAAGAATTACTTCTATACTGATATCTACAAAGAGAGGGTATGATAAATATTTGCATATTGCAGTAGAGGAAATTTCAGAGAAAATAAAGCGAATCATGGGTAAAGATTCCGTGATTGGAATCGGAAGAATAGAGACGGGACTTTCCAATATTCATAAGGCTTATGTGGAGTCTGTAAAGGCAATCAGCTATTCTGCAACACAGAAAAAGGGCATATATTTTATTGCGGATATGGAACAATATAAAAAAAGGGCGGAACAGATTAGTGAACAGGCTTTAGAGATTATTAACAACAACTATATGGATCCGAGTATTTCCCTGGTTTCCGTCAGCAATGAAATTGCAGTGAGCCCTAATTATTTAAGTGCAATGATTAAGAAATCTACCGGTTGCACATTTATAGACTTACTATCCAGAAAACGAATTAATGTTGCAACAGATATGCTGCTTCATTCCAACTACAAGATTCGGGAAATAGCAGAACTATGCGGATACAGTGACCAGCATTACTTTAGTTACTGCTTTAAAAAAATTACGGGTATCTCTCCAAATGCATGTCGACGTGGAGAGACAGAGGATAACAAGCTGAATGAAAAATAATACAGAGATTCGGAAAAATATAAAAGACAAAAGAATTTCGTTGTCATTTGTAATGACTTGTCTGGTGGCATGTATCGTGTTGGTTGCCTGTATCATCGGTGTGGCTATTTTTGCATATTTTTATGAAAATTCTGTGGAACAGAATGCAATTACCAACAGCGATCAGGTGGTATCTCAGGTAGAGAACATGGTCACCAATTATACCAAGGATATGAGCAATATCATGGAGATGGTGCGTGTTAACATGGATGAGTCAGAAGAAGAACGCAATGATTTTTTTCAAAATCTTATTCGTATAAGAGAAGATGTAGAAGCTATTACAGTACATTCTGAAGAGGGAGAGCTGATTGCGTATTGGTCCAATGAAAATGAACTAAAGGATTCAATTGATAATAATCTATCCTATACAAAGCTTGAGGACGATGGTTTATTTATTTCTGCACCACATGTGCAGAATCTTTTTAAAGATTATTATCCATGGGTAGTTACATTTTCTCAGAAGATGCAGATAGAGGAAAAAGAAATTATACAGGTTTCCATGGATATTCGTTTTTCCAATATTGCCAGTTATGTGGACACGGTGGGAATTGGTACACATGGATATTGTTATATTGCTGATAAGGAGGGCAATATCGTATATCACCCACAGCAGCAATTGTTATATGCAGGATTGAAAAAAGAACAAAGCGATAACATCTGTGATTATAAAGACGGAACGCATACGTTAAATGGAGTTATTTACACAATTCATACTTTGAAAAACTGTGACTGGAGAATTGTAGGCGTAAGCTATGTAGATGAACAGATTGATGTAAAAGTGACAGAGATGATTCGTGCGGTGCTTTTTGTAGCGATTATGGTGATTTTGGCTACAGTGCTGACTGGGGGGATTTTGGCAAAATCATTCTCCAGACCTGCAAAAGAGCTTGCTTCTGCAATGAGAAAATTTGTAAAAGAAGCAGAGAGCTTTGAGTTTTATCCGGTAAAAGGAACAGGGGAAATCGAGGCACTTTCAGATTCGTTTGGACAGATGGTTTTACAGATACAAGAATTGATGGAAAAGGTGCGTAATGAGGAAATCACCTTGCGGAAGACTGAGTTGAATGCTTTGCAGGCACAAATCAATCCGCATTTTTTATACAATACACTTGATTCAATTGCATGGATGTGTGAGGTTGGAAGGACGGAAGAAGCAATAGAAATGGTGAATGCTCTTGCAAGACTTTTTAGAATCAGTATTAGTAAAGGACATGAGCTTATTACCGTTGAACAGGAACTGAAACACGCGGAATGTTATTTGAAGATACAGAAATTCCGTTATAAGAGCCAGTTTACTTATAAGTTTCAGGTGGAAGAAAGCTGTCTGGGGTATTTTTGTAATAAGATTACGTTGCAGCCGCTTATAGAAAATGCCATAGTACATGGATTGGATATGTCTGAAAAGGGAGAAATACTCATAGAGGTATTTGAAAAAGATCAGGATATTATTATGACGGTCTGCGATAATGGCGTTGGAATGACTCAGACTCAGTGCGAAGAGATTCTTCAGAAGGACAGTAACCAAAAGAATGGCATAGGAATCAAAAATGTAAATGACAGAGTGAAGATTTATTTTGGTGAACAGTATGGAGTGACCATTTCCAGCGAATTGGACGAGGGAACAAAAGTGGAAATACGTATGCCAAAGATCCTGGAGGAAGACTATGAGATGTAGCAGAAAAAAGAGAATGATAGTTCTGTTTGCAACAATATGTTTTGCGATGAATGTCTTTACTTCATGCAGGTTAAACGAAAAGAAACTGGATGCGGACACCTCAAAAGTAAATATTGCAGTAATTGCAAAATCCACGACATCTGAATATTGGAAAACGACTTTTGCAGGGGCAAATGCAGCAAGTGCAGAGTACAATCTGGAAGTTACATTTGAGGGACCGGCGAATGAAGAGGATTATGAGACTCAAAACAACATGATTCGTTCAGCTGTGAAAAATGGGGCGGATGCAATTGTTTTTTCAGCAGTAGACTATAATGCAAATGCAGAAGCTATTAATGAAGCAGTAGGAGCCGGGATAAAAGTAGTAGTAATTGATAGCGATGTAAACAGTAATCTGGTCAGTTGCAGGATAAGTACAGACAATTATAAAGCAGGTCAGATGGTAGGAGAGGCTGTGCTGGCGGGAGAGGAAGAGGAATTAAAAGTCGGAATTGTAAATTTTGATAAAAATTCGGAAAATGGACAACAAAGAGAAAAAGGATTTCGGGATGATGTGGCAGGTAATGAACGGGTAACGATAGTTTCATCGATCAATGTAAATTCTACAACGGAAGAGGCCAAGGCCGGTACTATCAGGATGTTACAGGAAAATCCGGAAATAAATATCATAGTTACCTTTAATGAATGGACGAGTCTTGGTGTAGGATATGCAGTTCAGGAATTAGGTTTGGCGGATGAAGTAAGAGTAGTTGCTTTCGACAGCAATGTAGTATCTGTAGGGATGCTTGAAACGGGAGAGGTCGATGCACTTATTGTACAAAACCCGTATGCAATGGGTTATCTTGGGGTAGAGTATGCGTGGATGTTGACGAACGGAGAGAAGTTAAAGGAGACAGATGTTGATACTACCACTACATTGATTACGAGAGAAAATATATATGAACCGGACAATCAAAAAGTTCTTTTTCCATTTGATTAGATAAAAAATTATACATATTTCGTAAAAAATCTCATTTTTTCAAAACGATTTTAATGGTAAAATAGCTATATAGTTACCAAACGGTAATCAAAAAATATGTAGGAGGTTTTTTATATGAAAAAGAAATTTATGACGTCATTGTTGTGTATAGCAATGACAGCGACAATGTTAACGGGATGTGGCGGTACGGATAGCGGAAATCAGGCTGAGCCTGCTTCCGAGAGTGTTTCTGACACGGATGCAGATGCTGAAAAAGGTGCTGATGAAGTTGCTGATACGGTATCAGAAACGGTTGACGTAAATTCAGACATTAAAGCTACAGTATTCTGGTATGATGAGAGTGATGTTTATTTAAGCTCAGTTCGTACAGCATTGAACCAGGAATTAGATGCATTGGGAATTCAATATGACAACCAGTTCGCAGCTAATAATCAGTCAACACAGCTTGACCAGATTAAGACTGCTATTGCCGGTGGTTCTAATCTCCTGATTGTCAACGTAGTTACATCCGGTGCTCCGGATACAGCAGAAGATATTATCAGCGTAGCTGGTGATATTCCGGTTATCTTCTTTAACCGTGCGATTGGAACAGATGGCGATGATGTAACAGTTCTTACTGATCATGCAAATGCTTGCTTTATCGGAACAGATGCTCCGGAAGCTGGACATATGCAGGGTAAGATGGTTGGCGAGTATTTGATTGCAAACTATGATGATGTTGATATTAATGGTGATGGTGTTATCACATATGCTCTTATGAAGGGTGATGAAGCTAACATTGAGGCTATCTATCGTACACAGTATGGTGTAGAAGATGCAAATGCAGTCCTTACAGGAGAAGGAAAATCTGAGCTTAAGTACTTTGATGACAACAACTCAGATCACTATCAGGTTGATACAGATGGAGCTTGGTCTGCAAAGGCTGCAAAAGAATATATGAATACAAACCTTGTAGCATATAACGAATCAAACGGAAATATGATCGAGTTGGTTATTTGTAACAATGATGGTATGGCTGAAGGTGTTGTTGCTGCTCTTCAGGACAAAGGCTACAACAAAGATGGCGGACACGTTGTTCCTGTATTCGGTGTTGATGCAACAGAAAATGCAAAAGCACTGATTGCTGATGGTGCTATGACAGGTACTGTTAAGCAGGATGCTGAAGGTATGGCTGCAGCTATTGCTCAGTCCGTTCAGGGTATCTCTCAGGGTAAAGCTCCTGCAGATGCTTTGGCAGCATTGAATGATTCCCGTTTCAGTATTTCTTCTGACTGTGGATCTAAGCTCTTCGTAGCTTATGCACCGTATACTGGTGAATAAAATATTGAGCTGAATTTAATTCAGACAGCTGCCGTGTAGGCGGCAGCTGTTTTTTATGCTTTTTTTGTGCAAAGGTCCGGTGGATCTTTGCTTCGATGTTATAAAAAATAATGCAAGGGAGGAACACAATATGGCACATGATGTTCTTCTGAAAATGGAGGGCATTTCGAAATCATTCCCGGGCGTTAAGGCCTTAGATAATGTTTCCTTGGAAGTAAAAGCCGGTACTGTTCATGCATTAATGGGAGAAAACGGTGCTGGAAAATCTACATTAATGAAATGCTTATTCGGTATTTATGAAAAGAACAGTGGACATATCTATTTAGAAGGAAAGGAAATAGATTTCAAAAGCAGTAAAGAGGCTTTGGATAACGGTGTGGCAATGGTTCATCAGGAATTGAATCAAGCTTTGAAACGTAATGTTATGGATAACATTTGGTTGGGCCGATATCCGAAGATTGCAGGAGTTATAGTAGACGAAGGTAAAATGAAGAGGGATACAGAAGCCATTTTTAAGGAGCTGGATATCGATGTAGATGTTCATCGGGTTATGAGCACAATGCCTGTATCTCAGAGACAGATGGTAGAAATTGCAAAAGCGGTTTCCTATAATTCAAAAGTTATCGTATTTGATGAACCGACCTCTTCTTTGACAGAAGAAGAAGTAGAGCATCTTTTTAAAATTATTAATATGCTTCGTGACAGAGGTGTAGGTATTATTTATATCTCTCATAAGATGGCGGAAATTAAACGAATTTCAGATGAAATTACAGTCATGAGAGATGGTCAGTGGGTAGCAACTGAGCCTGCTGAT
>CAJOPP010000554.1 GCA_905236365.1 uncultured Lachnospiraceae bacterium | reverse complement strand
TTAACATAGGAGGCTTTTTATTATTATCCTTATCGTTTCCACTTACACTATTCTCCCCAGCATAGCTGGGGGATTAGACCTTTCATTCAGCAAATCTGAACAGTTAATTCTAAACTACTGTACCAGTACTTCCATGCCATTGCCAGACAGCACTATTATTTATAAACGTAAAACTATCATACAGGGAAACAACTTCCTCCCACAAATTCTCTTAAAATACTGTTATTCGGTATTTTTTCCGAACCGACACCCAGAAAATAATCCAGGAATTTCAGAAGTCGTTTTGCTTCCTGATATTCTTTGGCTTCTCTTGGTATTGCAAATAAAAGAGGCTCCACATATGGCTTCAGGATACTTAACTCATAGATCAACGCAGAGTTGAACATTGCATCTGCTTCCTCCTGATACGGAAAAATATTCTGCTCTTCTCCCCTTCTTACAGAATCCCACATGGAGATGGTTTTTTGTGCACTATTGCCTCTGGTTCTTGCGTCCCGTACAATTCTTCGAATCAGTCTTCCATCTGTAGTTGCAATCCGGTTGTGCTCATCTACATTTAACTGCGTCAGTGCACTGATATAGATTCTAAATTTACTGTCTTCCGGCAGTTTTTCTGTCATAATCGGATTGAGTCCATGGATTCCCTCAATTACAAGAACATCATTTCGATGCATTTTCAAAGTGTCTCCCTTATATTCCCGTTGTCCAAGGAGAAAATTAAACGTTGGCATCTGAATTTCTTCTCCTGCAAGCAAATGCACCATGTCTATATTAAACTGCTCTGTATCCACAGCCTCTATACATTCAAAATCATAATTTCCCTCCGCATCCCGCGGTGTTTTTTCTCTGTTCACAAAATAGTTATCCAATGCAATCGGATGCGGGGTGAGTCCCAACGCCCTTAGTTGAATGCTTAACCGATGAGAGAATGATGTTTTTCCTGACGAACTTGGACCGGCAATCAGGATTACTTTCTTATCCTCTTTTTTAATCTGCCCTGCAATTTCAGCAATATTTTTTTCCTGAAGTGCCTCTTGGACCAGCATCAGATCATTGATTTCTCCTGCAGCAATTGCGTCATTCAGGCCTCCAACTGTGTCTACATTCAGCATATTTCCCCATTCATCAGACTGTTTTAAAACATGAAACAATTTATGTTGCGGTTTAAATTCTGCCACTACAGATGGCTTTTTCCTCTCCGGCATCTGCAGCACAAATCCATCCTCATATGCATGTAATTCAAAATACGGTAAATATCCGGTAGAAGGAACCATAAATCCATAATAGTAATCTTCAAAATCATCTAATCGATATACATTCGCATTGGATGCACGACGGTATTTGAACAAACGCTCCTTATCCTCTCTGCCCTGTGCCCTAAAGCGCTTCATGAGCTCATGTGCCTGATATGTATGCTTTTCAATGGAAAAATCCCCTTTTACCAATTCTTCCATTTTTGCTGCAACTTCATCCAATAAATCCTGGGTAATCTTAACTTTTTCACACTCTAATTCACAATAAAACCCTTTGCTAATCGAAAACAATACCCGGATTCTCCCTGTAGTACCCTTTTCTTTTAATACATCCCGAAAAGCTTTCATCATCATTAGGATCATACTTCGTTTGTAAGTATCCATCCCTATCTTGTCTGTCGTTGTTATGAACTCAACTTCTGACGCCTCTGTCACCGTTTTATGAAGTTCACAAAGGTGCCCATTACGATATGCGAGTACGATTTGACCTTCCTCGCAGGTTCCATATTTTTTTGCCAGTTTTTCCAATGAAGTTCCTTCTGTCACTTCGTAGTTTTTCTCATTAATCGTAACCGTAACCATACTATCAACCTCCTAATCCCATTCCACATCATTATTTCAATCAAATTCAGGAACGCTCTCAGCTTTCCGGCTGCACAATGTGCTTATGTTTATCTGACATCTTCTATCTGATATATGTTATAAAATTGATTTGGTGTCAAAAATGTACAACAAAAACCGCAAATGCCAACTTCCGGCCAAAAAACAAATTACCTCTTAAACAATTTGAACCGGGCAGCCAAAATCTGCTTCCATCACAGTAACATCCGTCCCATTCAATCGTTCCTGCAAATAATTTTTCAAAAAAGAAACAAAAATATGTTCCAAACCATAATGAGTCGCATCAATTACACAAAGACCCATATCCATTGCATCCAGACCTTCATGATGTCCAAAGTCTCCTGTCAGATAAAGAGCATAACCATCTTTTTTAACCTGGCTCATGTCACTCTTTCCTGAACCCGGCATAACTGCAATCCTGTCATAGATCTGATTCCGATCTTCTTTTCTTTGATAGAGCATGACAAAAGGCAGATGAAATTTTTCTTTCACATATTCCACTACCTGTAAAGCAGTCATAGGTTCTGGTAGTTTACCATATCTTCCCATTCCAATTCCTGCTTCCACACTGCTCTCAATCGGCTTTGTTTCCGTCAGGTTCAGATACTGCTCTCCTGCTGCCAATTCTGCCATTCCTCCAACCGCATCAAAATTCGTATGCATTGCATAATAAGAAATCCCGTTTTCTACCAGATCCAGCACCTTTTCTGTTGTAAACTGCCCTTCATTCACCTGCTTGATAGGCGAAAAAATCATCGGATGATGTGTGATCAGCAAATCCACCTGCTCTTTTACAGCATATGCAACCACTTCTTTGGATGCGTCTAACGCAACCATAACTCTATGTATTTCTGACTGCTTGCGTCCTACCAGCAGTCCAACATTATCCCATTCGCAAGCATATTTCTTAGGGGAAAGCTGTTCCAGCAACTGTATTATTTCTTCACATTTCATTCTTTGCCAACCTCCTAGTTCAAGCACAAACGCCGTTTTATGCATATTTTCATGTAGCCTTTGGCTCTGTGTTTTTATTCGCAAAGTAAAGCATTGCTTCTGCATTTCTATTTAGTTCTTCTTTTATTGCATCCAACCGTTCTCTTGTCTTCCTCGGAATCTTTTCATTTCCAAGCAAGCTCCATTGCTGATTTAATCTTTCCAAAATTGCTTCTAAGGTACTTCTCTCTTTCTGTAGGAATGCATATAATATTGCATCCTGATGCTCTAATCCATATCTTCCGTAAACCCATTCCACTTCAGAAAATAGAGCCTCATCTGAGTCTCCCCTATCTGACTTTTCTGATTCCGGTTCTATCAATTGATTTCCTTCTGTCATTTTCGATTCCGTGCGATCCGGTTCCGCCTTAATGACAGTATAATACTTTCCCTCATCAATCAGCATCCGTTCCTGAACAATATGATATGCATTCTGATATAAAAATATCCTTACTTCTCGAAGATCTGACTGTGGTTGTAAGATCAAAATTGGTCTTTTCTCCTTATAGGATAGAACAGAATTTCCTTTTTCAAGAATACTTTTTATCAACAATCCACCCATTCCCGCTATTATGATCGAATCTGCTTCCCCCGGTGCCAATTGCTCTAATCCATCACTTAAACGAAGTTCAATAGACTGCTCTTCTGCATAAGCTGCAACGTTCTTTTTTGCAATTCCAAGAGGTCCTTTCCTCACATCCATTGCAATCACTTTCCCCGCAAGTTTTCTCTTGATCAGTGCAATCGATACATACGCATGATCACAACCGATATCAGCAATAGTAAAGGACTGCGGCGAAACCATATCCACCACAGCCTCCATTCTTTTTGATAATACAATATCCTTCATATTATTTCCGCCATATTATTCTAAATAATCTCTTAGCTTTCTGCTGCGGCTCGGATGTCTCAATTTGCGAAGTGCTTTTGCTTCAATCTGACGAATTCTTTCTCTTGTTACATTGAATTCCTGTCCAACCTCTTCTAATGTTCTTGCCCGTCCATCATCCAAACCAAAGCGAAGTCGCAATACTTTTTGTTCTCTTTCCGTCAAAGTTGACAACACTTCCACAAGCTGCTCTTTCAATAACGTAAACGCAGCTGCGTCTGCAGGTACCGGAACATTCTCATCCTGAATAAAATCTCCCAAATGGCTATCCTCTTCTTCACCGATAGGCGTCTCTAACGATACCGGTTCCTGAGAAATCTTTAAAATCTCTCTCACTCTCTCTACCGGAATATCCATCTCTTCTGCAATCTCCTCCGGAGTCGGTTCTCTTCCCAGTTCCTGTAATAATTGACGTGACACACGAATCAATTTGTTGATGGTTTCTACCATATGCACCGGAATACGGATGGTTCGTGCCTGATCGGCAATCGCTCTTGTAATCGCTTGACGAATCCACCATGTAGCATAAGTTGAAAACTTATAACCTTTCCGATAGTCAAACTTCTCAACAGCCTTGATCAAGCCCAGATTTCCTTCCTGGATCAAATCCAGAAACAACATACCACGACCTACATAGCGTTTTGCAATGCTTACGACCAAACGCAGATTTGCTTCTGCCAATTTTTTCTTGGCATAATCCCCCTGCTGAACCAAATCTTCCAGCTCTTTTCTCTTTTCCTCATCCAGGTCATCTCCCGCTTCATCCAACTCTGCCTTTGCCTGATCACCGGCTTCCATTTTCTGAGCCAGATTAATCTCTTCCTCAGCACTTAACAGCGGAACTTTACCAATCTCCTTCAAATACATACGTACAGGATCCTCAATATTGGCTCCATCCGGTATGGATAAATCAAGCTTCTCAACATTAATATCATCATCCATATCAACATCCAGCAGCGCATCTTCATCCGGTTCCTCATCTGTTTCGGAAATTGTCAAAACATCAACTTTATTTGATTCCAAAAAATCAAAAATTTCAACCATTCGCTCTGTCGTGAGTTCTACATCTCCCTTTGCAAAGCAGGCAATGATTTCAGTATCTTCAATTACATTTTTCCTTTTCTTTGCAATTAAAAGCAGCTCCTTTAATTTTTCCTGAAACTTTGTTTCTTCTGTAGTATTTGTTTTTTGTTCTTCCATTTTTCTTTCCTTCCTTACATAGCTTACACAAGCCTTTATCTTCGTTATTTTTCTATCTATAAAGCTATGATCAGCTTATTGATTTTACTTTTTTCTATCATCAGTTTTCCGGTCTTAGCTAAATCTCCCTGGGCAAGTTCAATCTGATGCTGAATACTTCGCAGTCGGATTCCTTTTACCAAGTCTGTAATCACCTTGGATTTATCACTTTGAGCAACCTCTATATCAAAATTCTGCTGCATGATTCTGGACACCTTTTCATGCTCTTCCTTACTCTGATAATGATTGATAACAGCCGCCGGTATCACCTTGCCATCTTTATGATATTGTGAAAACAATTCCGCCGCAATATCATGATACACCGGTTCAAAAAAATCTTCTGCAGTTATAACTCCTTCTAATTTGTCAAATAAGGAATTCTCATTAACCAGCCATGTGAGCAAAAGACGTTCCGCTTTCAGATGCTTTTCCTCCTTTTCTTCTTCCGGAGATTTTCTTGGTCGTTGTTCCCGAAAGACAGAAGTATCTATCCTCCCTGCACCTGCAACACCATATCTGGTAACTGCTTCTTTTAAAACGTCCGGTTCAATATCATATTGTCTTGCTACACTGTCTGTATAGTTTTTTCTCTCTAACGGATCTAAAATCAAGGACAGTTTTTTGGCTGCCTCCCTCTGGAACAGTGTTCGTTCCTGTGGATCATCCTGATTATATTGTGCAGCTAAAATATCAATTTCAAACATGATACCACTCTGGGCCTGATCAATCCGTCTTTCAAAATTCTCTGTTCCTTCCGCCTGAATCAATTCGTCCGGATCCTTGTATGGTTTTAGTGATATAACTCTGGTCGGCATTTCAAATTCCCGCATAATCTCCAATGCCCGAAGTGCCGCTTTCGTTCCTGCTTCATCACTGTCATAGGCCAAATATACGTGATCCGTAAATCGTTTCACCAGATTGACCTGACCTACCGTCAGTGCAGTACCAAGAGAAGCCACTGCATTATCAAATCCTGCCTGATGCATGGATATAACATCCATGTATCCCTCACAGAAAATAATCCCCTTCCGCTTGCTCTTCTTCGCCAAATTCAATCCATATAAATTCCTGCTTTTATCAAATACCGGAGTATCCTGGGTATTGATATACTTAGGCTTTCCATCTCCCATGACACGACCACCGAATCCAATCACCCGATTGTTGGTATCAATAATCGGATACATGACACGATTCCAGAATCGGTCGGATGCACCATGCTTCTCATCATACTTTACCAGTCCGGAATCTCTAAGTTCTTCATCCCGATAACCCTTACTCTTTAAGTATTTGTATAAATCGTCACTATATACATCCGAAAATCCCAGGCCAAATTGGTTGATTGTCTCATCAGAAAGTCCACGGTTCTTCAGATATTCCATTGCATGTGTCCCACGCTCTGTCTTTAACAGATAATGAAAATATCCTGCCGCAAGCCGGTTCATATCTTTGATCTTTGTTCTGACATCTGCCTGTCTCTTTGCCTCCGGAGACATACTCTGCTCCGGAAGTTTTATCCCTGCCCGTTCCGCCAGAAATTCTACCGCCTCCGGAAAGGAATAGTTCTCATGTTCCATTAAAAATGTATATACATTACCACCAACTCCACAACCAAAGCAATGATACATCTGTTTTTCTCTGCTAACATGGAAAGAAGGTGTCTTTTCATGATGAAAAGGACAACATGCTGAATAAGAATTGCCTTTTTTCTTCAAGTTAACATAAGTTCCAATTACATCTACAATATCATTTCTGGAACGAACTTCCTCTATCAGTTCATCCGCGTAATACACCTTTCTCACCTACCTGTTCCTGTAACAATACACACTGCTTTGCAGCAAGAGTATTCTTTTTTATTTCCATCCACTGGGTTCAAATGTTTGTCGAAATTTCATGACTGCATAGTTATCCGTCATACCGGCTATATAATCACATACCACCAATTCCCGGTCTTCACCCTGTTCAATCATAAAATAAAATTCTTCCGGCAACAATTCCGGATAACAATTGTAATAACTAAATAATTCCTGCAGCATACGCTTTGCTTTCCCCTCTTCTCCTTTTGCGACAGGATTAGTGTATACCGTATCAAAGAGAAAACTTCGAAGTCCTGTCATTGCCTGACGAATATCCGGAGAACATACAATGTCTCCTTTCCCCTCACTGTTGGCAATCACATCATGTATGATCGTATTTAACCGACTTCTGGTACTGTTACCTAAAAGTTCCGTACAATTCTTTGGAAGATCCTCCTCGAATAAAATCCCCCCACGAATCGCATCATCAATATCATGATTGATATATGCAATCTTATCCGACAACTGCACGATTTTCCCCTCCAACGTAGAAGGTGAACCAATAGTCTTGTGATTCAGGATTCCGTCTCTTACCTCAACTGTCAGATTAAGTCCTCTTCCTTTTTTCTCTAAACGTTCCACCACTCGAATACTTTGTTCATTGTGCTTAAACCCCTTTGAGCAAACTTCATTCAGTGCCCGCTCTCCTGCATGTCCAAACGGAGTATGTCCCAAATCATGCCCTAAAGCAATCGCCTCTGTCAATTCTTCATTGAGCCGAAGTGCCCTTGCAATAGTTCGTGCTGTTTGCGAAACCTCTAACGTATGTGTCAGACGTGTACGATAATGATCTCCTTCCGGAGAAAGAAATACCTGGGTTTTTTCTTTCAACCTGCGAAATGACTTGCAATGAAGAATCCGATCCCTGTCTCTTTGATAAATCGTCCTTACATCACACATAGGTTCATCAATATCTCT
>CAJOPP010000553.1 GCA_905236365.1 uncultured Lachnospiraceae bacterium | reverse complement strand
TCCGCGGCCAAAGCGTCATAGACCCGATTAGAAAGAAATCCTTTTTCCTTCATATCATCCCAATGGTCATTCAGTAAGATGCAGCATGAATTATAAGCCCTGGCCAAGGAATCGTTTGGGATAAACTGCCCCTTGAGTGTTTCAGGTGGCAGGATTGCTTCCCATCCGTTGCCAAAGACAGCAAGATCATACTCTGGCGGCTGCACATCCTCAATAATCTTTCTGCGTTCACCTCTCGTGTTCCCAACAAATAAGAGCTCAAACTTCTTCTCCTGCGGTTTTTCCACAACAAATCTGTCTGCGTCTGTGCATTGCGGCAATGAGTGTACATTTGTTCTTTTATGTTTATATAGAGTGGCCAAGTAATTGGATGCGATACATACCTGATCGTATGTACTCATTTCGCTTAAAGAAAAGCTTTCAGGATGTGATATATTCCAAACCAGGTTTATATCCGCTGCGTCCGGTACATATGTTTTTGTCCCACGCAGCATAATCGTATATGATCCATGAAAACTGCGATACCATTCACTGAAGATTCTGATTTCGGTTTCCCAACCCATTTGATCCAGCTGTTCTTTCAGTGATTTAGAGAAATAATAATCTCCCCAGTTAATTGCTGTCGTCCAGTTCGGGGCACATATTAACAGTCGTACGGCCTTTTTCGTTTGCTTCAGCCACGTGGTGATAATCCTGTTAAACTCTTTTGCTCGAATGTCATATGTATGATTGTTTTTGACAAAATTCTGTAATTCCTGAATTGATTTTTCCCGTAATTGATCATCCTGAAGATACTTATGCAACTGTTCTTCCAGGCTTTTACTGTCGCTAAAACTTGGAAGAATACCGTTAAACGTTTCAGCGGCCCCCCGAACATTGTTTGTTATAACGAGGCATCCGGCGGCAGCGGCATCGTAAACACGGCTGTTGATCGCTCCTAAATCTTTTGTTGATGGGGTGGCATCATCAATAATCACCTTAGCATATTTATAAACCAGAGGTATGTCATTGTAGTTAATATGCCCCTGCGTGTATGCGGAAAACTTTTCTACGTTTTCCCAGCCCTTACCGAAGATTTTAAAGCGATACGGAATGGAGGCGGGATTTAATTCCGCTTCAATTTCCCTGTCACTGCCGAAGTGATTTCCTGTAAAGCTGTAGTCGCTTTCGTACTTCTTTATGTCGTCTTCAGCAGCCGGTTTACTCCTAATGGATGAGAAACGCTCATAATTTGTAGCTATGGGGAAAAGATATACCGGTCTTCCGAGTCTCCCAGCCATGTGCTTGCACGCGGATTCACTTGATGCAAAGACCAGGTTGTATTCTTTGATGTAGCTGACAGTTAACCATCTTTCAAACCAGTTTCTTGCCCATGCAATTGTTATAAGCTGAGGATTGGCGTTAAATATTTTAGCTGGATTATAGTGTTGCAGCATGGAAATTACAATATCTGTTTCAAAACCAACATCGTACCATTCCTCGTTTGGTGACCTCTGGCACAGATACTTTATTTTGTAATTCAGTTTCTGAAAGGCTTCTCCGAGTTCTTTAGCTGTGAAATAATCACCTGCTACCGCGTTCTCACCGGCTTCAGTTACAGCGAATGCGATGGTTAGCGGTTCATTTGTAACCAAATGGCTCCCGCATAGTTTATCTTCCAAAGATCTTTTTCCAAGCCAGTGATTCCATCGTTTAGCAAAATATTCTCTGTTCTGAAGCCTCCTTTGATAAACTTCCTCCGGCAAATTCAACTGCTGCGTACCAAACTCATAATGGAATAGAACTGAGGTTGGTACGTAGTAATTCGTATACCCTTTGCGCCATGCTTTAAGACATAAATCAACATCTTCATATCCATAATTGTAGCTTTCATCAAATCCGCCGATATCATGAAAAACACTTTTCCGCATCAATAAACAAGCAGCGGTCACTGCAGCAACGGGCACTGCTTTTTCGTTTTTTTCTGTATAGCCCTCTTCTCCCTGCCCCATATTCAATGGACGATAAAACAGTCCAAAGCCAGGGATGTTTTCTTTACGGAAATTGATCCCAGCATGTTGAATCAGGAAGGACTTCCCGTAATTAAGTGATTTTTTATCTGTAATTTCAGGGTAAACAAGCTTTGAGCCAATAGCCCCTGCATCACGATTCAATAAGGCAACCTTTATAAGCTCATCCAGCCATCCGTCAAGGACTTCAATATCATTGTTCAGGAAGCAAAGATATTCTCCATTCGCAAGCTGCGCGCCTTGATTATTGCCTTTTGAAAATGTTTCATTTGTGTTGTTTTTTATGAAGCGAATATTGGCATGGGAAGTCTGAGAATGAATGTACTGTTCAGTTTTGTCTGTAGAACCATTATCTATAACGATTATTTCTATTTTTCTGTAGTACTTTCTCTGTTGGAGAGAATCAAACAACCGGCATAGATTTTTAATGCCATTTCTTGTCAATATAATAATCGATACAAGCGGGCTGTCACTGTCAACGGGAATCAACGAAGCATGAGCTTCTGTGACTCTCAGGATATCTTCTCTGCTATGCTTTGATTTTTCTACTTTGGGCAGCGCTTTCGACGCATTGTGTATTTTCGCTTTGCTTTTTTTCAATATTTTGATATATTCTGAAGGCAGATGGGTTATCCCTTTTCTGGTAGCGAATGCATCGGCTGTGACGCGAACAATCTGAAAAGCTTTGGAGCTGCGGATCATCTGCAGCTCTGTTTGTAATTTTTTATTCTCATCTTCAAGGAAAGATACTTTATCCTTGTAAATCAGCATTTCCTCTTCGCTGTGCGTATTTTTTTTCTGCGGG
>CAJOPP010000552.1 GCA_905236365.1 uncultured Lachnospiraceae bacterium | reverse complement strand
GATTGCTTCGAAGCATCAGCGATAAGAATACGAAAGCAGTATGAGTGTATCATTGACTGGAAGAAGATACTCTGCAGTAAATGGCAGAATATTTTCTTTCAGTTTTTTAACATGATATTTTCTCGTGCCAACAACGTTAATTGTGTCAGCATCGGGCACACCGGAACACAAAACTGTGTCTGATGCGTAACAGTGAAGCAAAAGGTTGAAAGGTTACGGGTAAGATAACGTTTTCATTTTTATGTGTTGACGAATTTTAAGTTTCAATATATAAATAAATTGTATCTATTCAGCAAGGCTGAACAGTTACGATACAACATATAATTTATACAGGAAAGATATGAAATATTGAAAGACTTCTCAGTTAATTCTTTTTCATATTAACTATATAATGCCCTCGCCGTTATATGATGGAGAGGGCAAAACTTTATTACGGGAAAGGAGTATTAAGAATGTCAAATCACACTGGTAAAAGCAGGATTTTTGATATATTCTTTAAAGGATTTCATTTGAGTTATATAATGATTCAACAGGAGGATGGGAAATGAATATCAAACATCTTCCGATAAGAAATTTAAAGAAAAAGCCAATGCGCACTGCGGCACTTTTGTTTATTGCAGTATTCCTTGTATTTGCAATGTTTGGCGGTTCTGTGATGATACTCAGTTTTCAGAGGGGAATTGATAGTTTGGAGGCAAGAATTGGTGCTGATATTATTGTAGTTCCTGACGAGGCAGAACAAGAGCTTCTGTATGAATCAATTCTTTTAGATGGGACACCCGGTTACTTTTATATGGATAAATCTTATTTGGAGCAGGTCGCCGGGATTGAGGGAGTAGAAAAAGTTTCCGCACAATATTTTCTTGCCACAGCAGATTCGGCATGTTGCTCTGAACCGCTTCAAATTATAGGTTTTGATCCCGAAACAGATTTTTCGATTCAGCCATGGATTCAGAAACGATACAAGAAGGGCTTAAGCGACTATGAGGTGGTAGTGGGATCAGATGTGCTTGCACCAATCGGCTCAAGCCTTCAAATCTATGCTGAAGAATGTAACGTGGTGGCAAAACTTGACAGCACGGGAACTTCTCTTGATCGCTCGGTTTATATGAATTCAAGCACAGTCAGGAAGTTATTGACTGCTGCCCAGAACAATGGATTTGATATACTTTCGGAAAAAACGCCGGATTCCGTTATTTCCACCATATATATTAAGGTAAAGGATGGGTATGATGCAGAAAAAATAACAGATAATATCAATCTCAATCTACGGAATATTAAAGCAATTAAAACCCAAAATATGTTGATTGGCATTTCCGATAGTCTTTCAGGAATTTCAAGTACTATCACCATTTTGATCGCTGTCGTGTGGGTGATGTCGCTGGTAATCATGCTGATTACTTTTTCCGTGCTGGTTAATGAAAGAAAAAAGGAATTTGCAATACTTAGAATCATAGGAACTTCCAGAAAAATGCTGGCAAAAGTTATTCTGACAGAGTCTGCATTACTCAGCGTTTCAGGGGCAATCATAGGAATTCTTTTGACTTGTATGATCATTTTTCCATTTCGCAATTTGATTGAGGAGGGGATTGGTCTTCCGTTCTTATTACCGGGATGGAAGGAGTTTCTGTTTTTGAGTGTTATTTCCCTGATCGCATCGGTTATCATCGGCTCCATATCTTCTGCGTATGCTGCTTTTCGCTTAAGCAGGGTAGACGCAGGGGTAACACTTAGAGGAGGGGATTGAATGAAAAGTTTATTTCTGATGGCAACGAGCCATGCACGAATGCTAGCATTCGTATATGGCGACTGCCACAGGGGTCAAATACCCCGCCCCTTGGGGCGAACAAACTAAGCACAAGCCAGGTCATGCCCCGTAGCTTGCTGCGGGGTATTTGACTTTGGATAGCCATTGAAAATTTGCAGAAGGAGGAAGTGTTCTATGAACCTTATTGCGGAGGCGATTAGTAAACAATACAATAGAAATATTGGTGCTGTGAATTCTTTTTTTGCAGTAAAAGAAGTGGATTTTGAACTTGCAAAAGGAAAGCTGGCTGTGATTTTAGGACGTTCCGGCAGCGGGAAATCTACATTTCTTAATATGCTGGCGGGACTTTTGCAACCGTCTTCCGGCAACGTGCTCTATGATGGAACCGATCTTTATTCTCTGAGTGATAAAGAACTTTCCAGATTTCGCAATCAGAATATTGGCGTGATTCCACAAGTTCACTCATTACTCAACAATCTCAGTGTAATAGAAAATGTCAAGTTTCCATATCTGCTTTACGAAGCACAGGATGATGTAGAGGAGTATGCATTACAGTTACTTGAAGCAGTTGGAATTTCAGAGTTGAAGGATGTAAGTCCGTCAGAGTTGTCCGGTGGTGAGATGCGAAGAGCAGCCATTGCAAGAGCAATGATCCATAAACCGGGCATTATTTTGGCAGATGAACCAACTGCGGATCTTGATGACGAAAATACCAATAAAATATATGATATTTTCAGAAAGACTGCGAATCAGGGGACATCGATCATTATGGTCACACATGAGACAGAAGCAGTTGATTATGCGGATGTGGTGTATCGCATGAATGCCGGTGAGTTATCAAAGATAAAATAATCTGCAAGGATCGATCGTTTTGTATTTCCTTTTATAGCGAGTGAAATGGCAGCAAGAATGCCATATGGTCAAGACTCGCTGGCGAGTCTTGCGCGCCGGATTCGGGTCAGCTTTAGCTGACAAATTCCTAACCGAATCCGTGCGCATCCTCGCGGAGCGTTTTAACTC
>CAJOPP010000551.1 GCA_905236365.1 uncultured Lachnospiraceae bacterium | reverse complement strand
GTGGAATTTTCAAATCTTGCAAACATGATCCAACAAATGAATCCAACAAATTCGACCGGAAGTGCTAATACTGACTTTCCATTTACATCGGAAACTACACCGTCTGATACGCAAGCTGCATCTGAAAATTTCGAACGCAATATACAAAATATTCTTGCTGAATACGATATGCTGCAAGCCGCACAACTGAATCAGGATGCTCCCAATACAGAGGAGGATTCTCCCCTCGCATCCACTAAATAATAATCATACTGATTTTCACAACAGAGCTACCCCTATCAGTAGAACCCTAAAAAACATATATTGAACAAACAAGACCGATTCAGAATCTGACTTATTCCATAAAACATCAAGTCAAATAACCCGCAACAAGCTACGAGGCATGACTTCGTGTCTGCTTAGCTTGTCTGCCATCAGAAATAAAAACAATAACTAAAATAAGGAGATTCTATTATGAATTATCAAGAACTTTCTTCTACAGAAGAATTTAAAAAGTTACATCCTGTAAAACAGCAAGTCATCAAGGAAATCTTGCAAAACGGGCACTTTACTTCCCCGGAAGCTATGTTACCAAAATTAATGTCGATCAATCAGGAATTAACGAAACGTAACTTGAATTTTACAAAAGAAGAATCCACTCTTTTAATAAATATATTAAAAAATACCATGACTCCAAAAGAACAACAAAAAATTGATATGCTAGTTTCTCTTTTTACCGTTAAATGAAGATAACCAGTAACTGTTCAGGTAGCATCCCTCATTAACTGCGAGATGCGTACGATCAGCATTGTATACCTCCTTTTCAATTTCATTATAAAATTACAAAAAAAAGATACAATCTATATAGACTGTATCTTTTTTGTTTACATTTTTTAACGATCTATCATTGGCAATCAATCTTTTCTATTATTCAATTTGCCGCAATGTTAATTTTTTCTAAATTCAAGAAGTTCCAAACCTTCATTATGCTCCAATACGGTATTGATTGTCCATTGATTTGTAAAAAGAAGCAATGGATTTCCCTTCATATCCTTTACTTTCTTTACCTCATTAACACGTTTTAAAGAATTAACATCCGTAGACGGATCCTTAATCCATCGAATAAAATTATAAGGAAGTGGTTCTAACTTAATCTCACAGCCATATTCATTCTCCAAGCGATACTTTAATACCTCAAACTGCAATACACCAACAACACCGACGATAATTTCAGACATGCCCGCCGTATATTCCTGAAAAATCTGAATCGCTCCTTCTTGTGCAATCTGCGAAACACCCTGTACAAACTGCTTTCTTTTCATAGTGTTCATCTGCACGACCCTGCAAAAATGCTCCGGTGCAAAAGTCGGAATTCCTTCGTATTCAAATTTATTACCTGGTTTACATAATGTATCACCAATTGAAAAGATGCCCGGATCAAAAACACCAATCACATCACCCGCATATGCTTCCTCAACGATTTTCCGGTCTTGTGCCATCAATTGCTGTGGCTGGGATAATTTCATTTTCCGCTTGCTCTGCACATGATACACGTCTTTCGTGGCATCAAATTTACCAGAACAAATTCGCATAAATGCAATCCGATCCCTGTGTGCTTTATTCATATTCGCCTGTATCTTGAATACAAAAGCCGAAAAATCTTCCTGCATCGGATCAATCAACCCTTCATTGGACAATCTTGGCAACGGAGATGTAGTCATCTTCAAAAAATGATTTAAAAAAGTCTCAATACCAAACGTATTCAATGCGGAACCAAAGAAAACCGGTGACAACTCTCCTTTGTTTACTTTTTCCAAATCCAAAGGCTCACTGGCACCATCTAACAGCTCTATTTCTTCCATTAACTGTTCAAACAGAATATCTCCGATATCCTGTCTTAACATCTCATCTTCAATGGAGTAGTCTGTCTCCGCCGCTTTTTTGGAGCCACCTGTGGATACAGCCTGAAATTTTGAAACTACCCGTGTTTCCCTGTCATATACCCCTTTAAATTCTTTTCCAGATCCAATTGGCCAATTGACCGGACATGTCTGAATGCCTAATACCGATTCAATATCATCTAACAATTCAAATGTATCCTTTGCGTCACGATCCATCTTATTGATAAATGTAAAAATCGGAATATGCCGCATGACACAAACTTTAAACAACTTAATCGTCTGTGCCTCTACACCCTTCGATGCATCAATCACCATAACCGCCGAGTCAGCGGCCATCAATGTCCGATAAGTATCCTCAGAAAAGTCCTGATGCCCTGGTGTATCTAAAATGTTGATACAATATCCATCATATTGAAACTGTAATACCGAGGAAGTGACAGAAATTCCTCTCTCTTTCTCAATATCCATCCAGTCTGAGACCGCATATTTTGAATTTGCCTTCCCTTTAACGGAACCGGCCGTATTAATTGCACCACCAAACAACAAAAATTTCTCCGTCAATGTTGTTTTTCCCGCATCCGGATGGGAAATGATTGCAAATGTTCTTCTCTTTTCAATCTCCTTTTTCAAATCAGTCATTGTCAACTCCTTAGCACCTGTGTTTTAATAATTTAACCTGATTGCTACCTTAGTAACCTTTCCATTTCTTATTTGGATTTCATTATAGCGACCAAGCATTTTTCTCTTAACTGTACCCTTGTAAATTCTGCTCATCCATTTTGCTTCATCCACTGAATCATTATTCTTAGCGGATTGTGTAAGCTTATTCAAATTTCCCATATAGTATTTGGTTTTTAAAGTCAACTTTGCTTTTCTTACTTCACCAATCTGTACCCATTCGCAGTCTTTATCTGAAAATTGATAAACAACATATCGAATAGTATTTCCCCTAATTGATAATATAGAATAATCAATACGGTCAGTCGTGCACCCTGAAAGTCCAATATTCTGTAAAGAATAGTACTTTTCAGCTTCTACCGTTTTTCTATTTCCGAATAAGAAAACCACACCAAAAAGTATTAATATTATTCCAAAATAACCTCTTTCTCTATTCATATTTCCTCCTAATTCTTTGCAGTATTCCATTTTCCAATTCAAAGATGAAGCAGACTTATTTACTAACGAAATGCACCACTACCTAATTATTCTCACCTATAAAGTTTCTCTACTTGCTTCCTACACACAGATTGAATTTTTTATTTTGCCACGATGTTCACAATCTTACCAGGCACATAAATTTCTTTCATCAAATTCAGTCCTTCTAACTTATCTGCAATCGCCT
>CAJOPP010000550.1 GCA_905236365.1 uncultured Lachnospiraceae bacterium | reverse complement strand
TTAATAATGTGGCTAGATAATGCATCTGATATAGATATTCTTTTCTATGAACCCTATGCTCAAATTATATCTGACATCGCCCAAGATCCTGCTTATAAGCCTCTCACAATAGGCGTATTTGGCGTTTGGGGTGCCGGAAAATCAACCTTGTTAAAGCTCATTGAAGATAAGATATCAGAATCTGCAAAAGACAAAACTGACAAAGGGAATAAAAAGAACATTTGCATTAATATTAACGCTTGGTCCTTTGAAGGATACGAAGACGCAAAAGTTGCTGTCATGGAGTCACTGCTTCGTGAACTTCACGAAAAAGCGCCAGAAGGGTTAGCCAAAAAGATAACAGGGTTACTGAAGAAGCTTAATATCTTCAAACTGTCTACAAAAACAGTGTCTGTTACCGCCCCGATTGTTGCAAGTATTGCCGCGGGCAATCCATTGCCCCTTGTATTAGGGCTGTCTGGCACCGCCGAAGACATTGGAGAAGGCATCAAAAGTGTTTCCACGGCTGTGCAGTCTATCCATGACGACTATATGAAACCTGAAACATCTTCCAAGGGAGATAGTAGCATTGTAAACAGCATTCGTAAATTTAGAAGCGAATTTGAACAGGCTCTTGAAGAATCAGATATCGACAATGTTATCGTTCTTATAGATGACCTTGACCGCTGCCAACCTGATCGGATCATCGAGACCCTTGAAGCAATTAAACTGTTTTTGTCCGTTAAGAAAACAGTTTTTGTAATTGCTGCAGATGACAAGGTGATACAATACGCAATAAAGAAAAAATATCCTCCGTTAGGGAATATGGCTGTTGATCTAGATACAGAGTATATTGAAAAAATCATCCAGCTTCCCATTAACATTCCAGATCTTTCCAATAAAGATATAGAAAATTATCTGATGCTACTGGTGGCACAGCAATATTGTTCTGTTGATGACTTTTCCGCTCTTATTAAAAAACTGCGGGATGAAAAGGTAAGAATTTCTGAAGCAGTAATCGATACCGCAAAACTTATGGATCTTACCAAATCTTACAATATTGCCAGCCCTAAAGAGTATAAAATGACTGCGCAGATTATCGATGGAATCAAGGAAATAATTTCTGGGAACTTAAAGGGTAATCCTCGCCAGGCTAAGCGTTTTCTCAACACATTCATAACGAAGCGAAAGCTAGCCTCCCTTTATTATAATGAAGATGAAATTGACCCAAAGATTCTCGCAAAACTGCTCGTTCTACATAAAATTGACAAAACCTTATTCATAGAGCTAAACGAATGGAATAAGCATTTCACAACGATTAATGAGGAATACAAGTCTATGCGTGAAAGCTTATCAGGTGACATTAGTGACAGTCAAGACAAATACAAGGCGTGGCATACATCTGCAATCAAGAAATGGGTGGAATCCGAACCGATTGAGCTTGAAAAATATCGTTTGGACAGATATTTCTATCTAACAAGGGAGCACTTGAAAAAGGCAGAAATTGATGTCTCGACATTATCAAATGATGCTAAAGAAATGCTTGCGAAAATTGGTGCGGCCAATGATGTAACGATAGAAGCAATTACAGATGAAATGCTCAAACTTTCAGCCCTCGACCAGAATGATATTTTTGAAGTCTTAATACCTCAAATAGAGCAGGCAAAGATTCCGCTTCCGATCATTAGTGTATTGTTCTGTAAGTTTGAAGCTCACAGAAATAAAATTGCAGACGCTCTGAAGAATTATTCATCGAAAATCGGAATGTCCGGAGTACCTTCAATAATAAAAATGAGGACGGTTGACGCGTCTACAATCGATGAACTTCTTAAGTATTGGCAATCCAAAGGCACTATAATAGAAGCCTTTATTGACAATGTTCAAAATTCGCAGAAAAAAGGAAAGTGATAATGGGAACATCAAAAGGATATATATCTCCTACAAAGCCAGAATGGAGTAGTGCCAAAAGAGCCGTATCCGGCTTCCTCCGCAATAGAGACGCTGACTCCAAAAGCAAAGCTGTAGCAAAATACGCAGAAGCTATGCAGGTTAACGGTTCTTCAGTAGCTTTTTCATCTGCTGCAGGAAACATGCTAAACTTTGCCCATGGTGTTTCTGTAAATGGATTAGATAATACTTTGATTGAGTTCGGGCGAGAGGATCTAATAGGAAAATCACCCGATGAGATCTTTTCATCCTTGCTTGATATGTTTACTAATGGTGGTTCTACCATAGAGGAATCGATAGCTTACTCTGCACTTTCACGTGCATTTGAAACTTTAGGGATAGAAAATCCAGAAGATCTTGGCAACATCAATATAAATGATCTTCTTCGAGAAATGGTTATTGCCTTTATCAATAATAATTTTGATCTCAGATACTATGAAAAGATTAACCAAGGCAGAACACCGGCAGAAGTAGCCTCTATTCTAGAAGAGGTGCATGGATATATTACAGGAACACTTAGAAATGAATTGACGGATAATCAGATTGGGAAGATGGATTTTGCCAATTTAAAATCATCAGAGTTCATTTCTGCCATACTGGATGACGCATACAGAACATTTACAGATTTTTACGGAGATAATGCAGTATGAAATTCTGGATCAAAAAAGAAAATGACCTTGCTCCTTTTGCAGACTGGCTGGATTCTTATACTTTTTCAATCAACCGTGATACCAGAAGCACTTTATTTTCAAACTTGCCCAAAACATGGTATCACATGGAACAGATGGCCCTCGAGCCCATATATGAGGATCTTTACATAATCGGCATTAGTATATTTGGAATTGACAAGCGCGTTTCTCGGCGATTATTTGTTGATTGTTGGACAAGGGAACTAACTGTTTCCATTCCGGTTTTACAATATGAGGTCTGGAAGCCAACAGAATCTCTCTGGAACAGCATGCTGTCCTTTTTGACAGGCGACCACTGGGAAATTAGCTTCCGACCTACTGATGCCGTATGCAGCCGACATGAAAGAAGAAGCCGCAAAAAAATTGATATTACCGGTTGTGACTGTGTTAGTCTGTTTTCTGGGGGGCTGGATTCCTTTTGCGGGGCTATTCAGCTCCTGCAAAAGGGAGCTTCTCCTTGTTTTGTTGGTCACAATGAATATCCTAAGCTTCGACAGGTTCAGGAATCGTTTTGTCGGGACTTTGCAGATTTATACCCGTCGCAGTCTCCTGTATTTGTTAGTTTTACAGCCGGTGCTCGTGCTCCGTATTCAAATACTTTAGGTATATTGCCTGAAACAGAAAACACTTCTCGAGGAAGATCTCTGCTGTTTCTTTGTGTCGCTCTGACTATTGCTAGAATAATGGGTCCAGATGTGCCGGTTTATATTCCAGAAAACGGTTTTATCGGGTTAAATGTTGCCCTCACAAATGGAAGAAAAGGATCTTGCAGTACTCGCACAACACACCCGTTCTTCCTATCTCAGCTTAAGCAAATACTGAAAATTGTTGGGATACAAAATCCAATTGAAAACCTTTTTGCCTTTAGCACCAAACGAGAAATAGTTCAGCAGGTTAAAGATACTCCTGCTTTTCAACACAATTTTGATAAGACGATTTCCTGTTCCCATCCTTGTGTTGCTCGCTATAACAGAACCGGAAATAGAAAATACCCTATCAACTGTGGCTACTGCTATCCGTGTATTATTAGAAAAAGCTCTCTTCTAGATGTCACAGACTCAGGGGAATATACATCAACCGTTAACCCTTCCATGTTTTTACAAATGTTTTCGGAAAGCGATCGTATCTCTGATTTGAACGCTGTTATTAGCAGTGTATACAGATATCAAAACAGCAATGATAATGCACTTTACCAGCTCATTCATCAAACAGGAAGTCTGTCTGTTGAAGAGGCCGAAAAATACCTTCGCCTCTACAAAGCCACAATGGAAGATATCATTGAGCTTTTTAAAAAGGATTCGGGAATGGAGCGTTATATTAAATGGGATATTTCATAGATACACATTTTCATCTTGATCATTATCGAAACTATACAGATCTTATTGAAGAGATAAATAAGCTTCAACAATATACCGTCTGTGTTACAAACTCACCTGGCGTTTTTTTATCCTGCAAAAACATGCTCCCTGAATCAAAATATCTCAAGTTCGCAATTGGCTTCCATCCGCAAGAAAAGAATTTATCCCACACCGACTTGAAAGATTTTCTGCGATTAATTGACAGGACAAATTATGTCGGCGAGGTTGGCCTTGATTTCAGCAGTGACGCGTATCGAGACAGAAATGCTCAGATCGATGCCTTCGAGCAAATTACCCAAAAATGTGCGCGGGATAATAAAATGATGATCGTTCATATACGCCGTTCTGAGGAACTGGCGATTGACATCATCCGGCGTTACGCTCCCAAAAAATGCATCATCCACTGGTATACTGGAAGCGAGAAACACTTACAGCAGCTTTTAGATGCCGGTTGCTTTTTTTCGATTAACGCCAATATGATCAGTAGTAACAGCAGTGATAAATATCGGGCAATTCCGAATGATCGTCGCCTAGTAGAAAGTGATGGTCCCTATACTAAAGTTGGGGGGGAAAAATACGCTCCCTCATTGCTTCCTGCTGTATATCTAGAAATTGCACGCTTCTATAACGATCCTGATTTTATACTTCACACATATCAAAATTTTCAAAGATTACTCACATTATAAATGAGGTTAAAAACCAATTGACTAACTGGCAAGCAGGGTGCCGGGGTGACCCGCGGCACTTTTGCCCGCCTTTAGCCCTGGATTCCCGTGATTCCACCCTAGGATATCACTAGGAAAAGGACTGTTAGATACCAGCCTCTTTTTCTACACTAAGTGCAAAAAAGCACCATGATCATCCCTCCATCAAGTGTAGTGAAATGTTACTCCTACTACATCATTATGAAGGAAAAACCGGCTTCAGGCTATCCGCCGAATAATAGAGCG
>CAJOPP010000549.1 GCA_905236365.1 uncultured Lachnospiraceae bacterium | reverse complement strand
TCCTGCAGATTATGATAAGATACTCCCGATTGCTGAAAAATATGGTTTAAAAGTTTTAGAAGACGCTGCACAAGGTTTTGGAGGAAGTATCCGTGGAAAACTTGCAGGCTCTTTTGGAGATCTTTCTGCGACATCATTCTTTCCGGCAAAACCGCTGGGATGTTATGGCGATGGCGGTGCGGTTTTTACTGATGACGATGAAGTGGATGCCAGACTAAGGAGTCTAAGGGCCCAGGGAAAAAGCCCTACGGATAAATATGACAATCGCGAAATTGGCATGAATAGCCGTCTGGATACATTGCAAGCCGCTATTTTGCTTCCCAAATTCCATGCTTTTAAAGAATATGAAATAGATGCAGTTAATCAAGTGGCTGATTGGTATACTTCACGTTTAAGTGGATATTTTAAAACTCCCAAAGTGCCGGAAGGCTTTAGGTCTTCCTGGGCACAATATACAATTCTTCTTGATTCTGAAAAGGAACGGAGTACTAAACAGGAATTGTTGAAAGCACATGATATTCCGGCAATGGTTTATTACCCTCGTGGTTTGCATCAGCAGGAGGCCTATAGCTGGATGAACCTAGGCGATGATTTATATCCAGAAACTGTTAACGTATGTAAACGTGTTTTGAGTTTACCCATGCATCCATATCTGAGTGAAGAAGAAGTGGATTTAATTTGCAGAACAATTGCCTAAAGCTTCATGTTTTAATTCTTGAGATAGCATGTTATAATTAATCAGTTCTGTCTATGATAGTTTAAAGACAGTTATCGAGAGGAGTAGATAATAATGTCATTTGACCATATTTATCAGGATTTGATATCCGGTAAAGGCAAGATTGCTTTGGTTGGGCTTGGCTATGTAGGTATGCCAATTGCGGTGGAATTTGCCAAACACGTGAAAGTCATTGGCTTTGATATCAATGAAAAGCGTGTTGCGGAATACAAAGAAGGTATTGATGCTACCAATGAAGTAGGAGAAGCTATTAAAGATACAACTGTGGAATTTACAGCTGATCCTTCAAAGCTGAAAGAGGCTAGGTTCATTATTGTTGCTGTGCCTACACCTATTAATGACGATAATACACCAGATTTAAGACCGGTTGAAAGCGCTTCTCGTATAGTAGGACAGAATCTAGCGCCTGGAAGTATTGTTGTTTATGAATCGACAGTATATCCCGGTGTAACAGAAGATATCTGTATACCGATCATTGAAGAAGAAAGCGGCTTAAAGTGTGGTTCAGACTGGAAAATCGGTTATAGCCCTGAGCGTATCAATCCCGGTGACAGGGTCCATACGCTGACAACCATTCGAAAAATTGTTTCCGGGATGGATGAGGAATCTGCAAGAGAAATTAAAAAAATATATGATATTGTAATAAAAGCCGGAACATTTTTGGTTTCGAATATTAAAACAGCAGAAGCGGTTAAAGTCATCGAAAATAGTCAGCGTGATATTAATATCGCTTTTATGAATGAGATTGCAATTATTTGTGATCGTATGCAGATTGATACAGATGAGGTTCTGGCAGGTATGAATACCAAGTGGAATGCGCTGGGATTCAGACCAGGCCTTGTTGGGGGACATTGCATCGGAGTTGACCCATATTACCTTACGAATGCTGCAGAAAAATTAGGGTATCATAGTCAGATTATCCTTAATGGCCGAAAAGTAAATGACAGTATGGGTGGTTTTGTAGCAGATTCAGCTATTAAACAGATGATTGAGGCCGGAATGGCACCTAAGAAGGCGGTTGTAGTAATTCTTGGAATTACTTTTAAGGAAAATTGCCCTGATACACGTAACAGTAAGGTTGTAGATATTGTGCGGCGGCTTGAAGAGTATGATATTAAACCTTTTGTATCTGATCCTTGGGCAGATGCAGCAATAGCTGAAAGTGAATATGGAGTAAAACTAACACTTTTAGACGAACTTCCTAAAGCAGACTGCATTATTGTTGCAGTAGGTCATAATGAGTTCAGATCAATGTCAATGATGCAACTGAAAAACATGTTTAAAAGCGACATTCCGGATGAAGAAAAAGTTCTCATAGATGTTAAAAGTCTATATCGTATGGATGAATTAAAAGCTTCCGGAATGCGGTTTTGGAGAATGTAATCAATGAGCAAATCCCTTGAAAAGGAAAATACAAAACAGTGGTTGTCATGGACAACCACTGTTCTTGTTGTGGGATTTTTCCTTTTGATCACAATAGGAAGTTATATAAAGATTAAAACTACAGTAGTCATAATCTATTCTATACTTTCTTTGCCATTGTTTATTGCAGAGTTTCGGCGAAACCTGAAGGAATTATATACAAGTCCATTGATGCTTATGTGGATGACATATTGTGCAATCGGACTTTTGTCGACGATTTTTATCGAAAAAGAGAAGGATATGTATATCCTGATTTCCGAGGTCACATTTACATTCATCCTTTTTACGCTTACACGTTATGTGCACTTTGAGGATTTCTTTAAAGTATATCGGCCTTTTGTACTGATTTTGGTGCTCATTGCATTATTTCAGAGTGCTACAGGAATTCTGGTTTTCAATTTTCTGAAAGAGGGGACGAATTTTATCGCGGAAGACACTACCCACGGGATTTTGAGTATTTTTGAATACCGGCATTATTTTGGCTGTTATATCCTGCTGGCATTTTTCTCTCTCTTTTTCTACCCAACAAAACATCTTTGGATCAACCTGCTTTATGGCGCTATTTTTATCGCTGCAACCGTGATGACGTATACACGTAGTATCTGGATCGCTTTTGTATTTGGGATGCTGCTTTTGATCATTTTTGCATTGGTACAGCTAGCACGGAAAAATAAAAGCGGCAGT
>CAJOPP010000548.1 GCA_905236365.1 uncultured Lachnospiraceae bacterium | reverse complement strand
TCTTTTCATAGCTGGCAGGCAATGTGATCTCTGCACCATACCGTAACAACTCTGTCGCAGCGTTATTCACATTCAATTTGTTATTCACTTCAATCTCGCCGCTTCCGTGAACGATATATTGCATTTCCTGTGTTGACTTACCATTATTGGATAACTCCAGTGTTACATCGATCTGATATGTGGTTCCATCCTCTGACGGAGTCGTCTTAAATTCTTTAACGATCATTTTTGCATTTGCATTTTCCCACTGACCGCCGGCCGTTCTTACAGCACCGGATTTTTCATCATTATCAAGTAGACCTCTCCAGTAATTCGGTTTCGGTCCTTCCGTGATCACTGTCTCATCCTGATACGTATAGGTTCCCATAAATCCGGTATTCTTATCAAATGTTACTGTAAAATCTTTACCGGATAATGTAATGACATCATCCTTATCATCCACTGTTACCACATCTGTACCGGCAGGGACCACAACATTCTTTGCCTCGACAGGAACTGCAAACTGCTCATAAGAAACAATGTGTCCCTTCTTAGCCCAGACAGTATCTTCCTTAAGTGCAACATTGATATTTAAGAAATATTCTGCTCCTCCTGGAATTACTTCCGGCATTTTAAACGGTACGGCAATCTCTCCCGTACTTCCCGGTGCACATGATGCATCGTCAATCTTTCCGGAATCGATTACTTTTCCATCCTCCAACAGTTCATAGGTCACATCATATGCAGAAAGATCCGTAACCTGTGACTCATTCTTTACATTGAGCTTATGATTGATAATATCTTCTTCCTTTGCAGTAAACCACAGCTTCTGATATACGTATTTTACCTCATAAAGCTCATCCTGTACGCTTCTGTCCGGTCCAACGAGTCCGTTCATACAGAAGTTATTGTCATTCGGTGCATCTCCCCATTGACCGCCATATGCATAGTATTTGCCTGCCATGTCATCCCGTCCGACACTTGCATAATAATCCGTATAATCCTCTGTCTCTGCCACAGTCTCTTTTGCCATGCTGTAGTCAAGCCAAAGTGCAACCGAATCATCCGTTTCCGGCACTGCATATTTGCCGATTCCCTGATCCGCTGCCATCTGTGTCTTTATTTCATCCGCACTGAGGGCTTTAGAATAAACTCTGACATAGGCATAACTATGATTTCCATCACGAGATCCCAGATTTTCTGTTTCGAGACCGACACCAAAATCATTATTGCTGCTTATCACTTCGGTACCGTTGTCCATATCATTTTTTTCTCTCGGAGTCAGAAGTTCACCATCATAGTACAACTTCAACTCGTTATTCTCGACAACAGCAGCTACATTATGCCATTTGCCTACCCAGTCAGCCGGCACAGTATACGTGTTCTGAACCCATCCACCATTATAGATATAGAAATGAATATCTGTACCCCATACACGGAATGCAGCCTGATGATCTCCTTTCGCCAGAATGGTATGTGCATCTTGTGTTGCTCCCGGCTTCACCCAGGTTTCCATGGTAAATTCCGTTCCGGAAAGAGCAGTGTTTAAATTATCACAGGCAGTATCGCTATTCAACTCAGCAGAAATGCGGGAATTACCATCCAACGCCTTTTCGTTCGGAGAATCTTCATCGTCTACAATGGCACCTTCTAATGTGCCGGCCATTTTATATTTACTCTGGTCTGCTCCCGTAATAATTTTCACTTCCTGTTTTCCGGGAATTTCTGTAGCAATGGACTGATCCACCCAATCCCAGATAAATCCGCCAAGCATGTTGTCGGAAGATCTGTGTGCTTCCCAATACTCGTATAGGTTGCCGACAGAATTGCCCATGGCATGTGCATATTCACACTGAACGTATGGCATGTGATCTGCCATTTTGCCAAAATCCCAATCAGCATCTACACTGGCATACATTCGGCTCCATACATCTACGCCTCCATTTCCACCCATATCGCAAGAGTGAATCGGACGGGTATGATCGATCGGTTTCATCACCTCGTTAATTGCTTTTTGAATCATCTTGGCATTATTAGAACCACCGTTCTCATTTCCGAATGACCACATTAATATAGATGTACGGTTTTTCTCTGCATTCATATGGGATGTCAGACGATCTTCTATCGCTGTCCGGAATGTATAATTCATATTGTCCATAACGCCCCCCTGATCGCCATGGCACTCAATATTATTCTCTGCCAAAACAAAGATTCCGTATTTGTCACAGAGATAATACATGTACTTATCATCCGGATAGTGAGATGTCCGAATTGCATTGATATTATACTCCTTCATAAGCTTCAGATCTTTCTCATAGAGCTCATGCGATACATAACGACCCTTTTCAGGATTCACATCATGGCGATCAGTGCCTCTGAACTTGAAGGCTTTTCCGTTTAATTTGACTGTCTGATAATTATCCGTAGTCTTATTGTAATTAGCATCGATTTGAGTCGGTGTAAATTCAATCTCTCGGATGCCAAGCTGCTGGCTGATACTCTCGTAGTACGCACCGGTCTCCTTGTTATATAAGGTAGTAACCATCGTATACAAGTACGGATCCTCATCTGACCAAAGATGCGGCTTATCCAGTTTCTTTGTAAGTGTAACGGTAGATTTCTCTCCGGAAGCAACTCCATCAAAGATTCCTCCAAGAGGCTCTTCATTCGTATATACTTCATTGCCATTTGCATCAAAAAGTTGAACATCCACTGCCAGATTATCAGCAGTTACATCATCACTCATATTCTTGAGATCCACATCAACTTTCAGATCACAGTTTGTATAATCATCCACTAAATCCGTCTCAACTTTATAATCTTCCAAATAGGTTGATGGTGTGGAATATACATAAACATCTCTGAAAATACCTGCCAGACGAAGGAAGTCCTGATCCTCCAAAAAGCTTCCCTCAGACCATCTTACAACCTTAACTGCGATCAGGTTGTCTTTGCCGTCCGCATTCAAAAACGGTGTAATATCAAAATCCGCTGCGTCAAAACTATCCTCACTGTATCCAACCTCATGTCCGTTCACATACAGATACATTGCAGATTCAACCCCTTGAAATGAAATGAACACCTTTTTGTTGGCAGCCATCCAGTCTTTATCTACATCCAGATTATAGCGATAATAACCTACCGGATTGGTAACCAACGGTGCTTCCGGAGCCTTATATCCTGCATTCCCATAACTGTTCGGCCATGGATAGGCAATGTTGACATAAATCGGAAAATCAAAGCCCTGGGTCTGCCAGCTTGCCGGCAATATGACATCTTTAAATCCGCCATAATATGCATCAGAAGATGTTCCCACCGTATTATTTCCCGTATACTTCGGTGCAGCTCCCATATCATAATTTGTCTTATAAAAGCCACCGTCTACCCCGGCGGTTACGGCATCGTTCACATTTTTATAAACAGCCAGTTGCCAGTCGTTACCCTCACCGGTGATCAACTTGTAATTCGCCGAAAGTTCCGGCTGATAATTGACCGCTCCCTTTATTGCTTTTTCCACACTATCGTACGGAATTGTTTCCGATGAATGTGCTTCCTCACGGTTCACCTCGACGATGTCTACATTCTTAACTCCACCTGTTTGCGTTCCTTTCCACTCGTTGCCGGTGAAATAGGTCTGATTCTTAGCCAATTTGCTAACTGATGCCCCACTGTCCAGTGCAACCCCTGTTTTCCAAGGATCGGCCGTTCCTTCATCTGCCGGTGCAGCTAAAGATGTTTGTGGCACGCACACTGAAAGTACAGTACTAAACGCCAGTGCATATGCCATTCCACGCTTCCATAACCTCATTTCATTTCCTCCTCTTGATTATAATATTTATTATAAATGCAGTTTCCTCTGAGGAACCCCTCCCTGAAAGAATCTGCATTCATTTCCTGTACAAATCCTAAAAGCTTTCAAAATTTCTTTCGCCTTTCCGTCATTTGTTACATTTGACAAAAATATTCATTTATATTGTATCATCATTAGTAAATTGTGTCAATACAACCCAAATTAATTACTAAATATTTTAACCATTTATACAGCTTTTCAAGCAAAAAAATGCACAACAGGGAATTTTGCACAATACAAAAAAGAGGCTGAACCCCAGTAAAATCAAGGAGGTTCATGCCTCTATCCTATTTCCCTTTAGTCAAGACTCGCAAGCGAGTCTTGCGCGCCGGATTCGGGTCAGCTTTAGCCGACAAATTCCTAACCGAATCCGTGCGCATCCTCGCGGAGCGTTTTAACTCAGTCGGAGCTTGTACCCCAACTGAGTTAAAAATCAAAAAACATTCACAACAAGTTGCACAATAAAAATTATATTCCACTAAATCCTTCAAAATTCATATTCTATAAAGTTTTAGTACCTATCCAAAATATCTCTTAAGAAGTCCTGCAAACGCCTTGCCATGTCGTGCCTCGTCTCTTGCCATCTCGTGAACGGTATCATGGATTGCATCCAGATTGAGCTCTTTTGCACGCTTAGCAAGATCCGCTTTGCCTGCCGTTGCACCATTCTCTGCTTCCACTCTCATCTCAAGATTCTTTTTGGTAGAATCCGTAACTACTTCACCTAATAACTCTGCAAACTTAGCTGCATGCTCTGCCTCTTCCCAGGCAGCCTTCTCCCAGTAAGCACCAATCTCCGGATACCCTTCTCTATATGCTACTCTTGCCATTGCAAGATACATACCTACTTCCGAACACTCACCCTGGAAATTGGATCTTAAATCCTCCAAAATATCCTCACGAACCCCCTGTGCTACACCAACAACATGCTCTGCTGCCCATGTAAGTTCACCCTCTACCTTCGTAAACTTCTCAGCAGGTGCCTTACATACCGGACATGCTTCCGGTGCCTGATCTCCTTCGTGTACATAGCCACATACATTACATACGAATTTCATGCTCTTATCTCCTTTTTTGTATAAATATTTTACTAAAAATAGTAATCATTATTATTTTTATATCTTATCATTATTGATAAAAAAAGTCAAGTAGTCGCCAGGTTTGCAGAAAAGGGTATGTTACGTTACCGTTCATCATTGACCAATTGACCAGCATTCCAGATCCCACTGAACAACAACCTTTCTTTCAATTATCTTTGATAAAAGATATCTGCAAGTGGGGACGTCTCATCAATGATCAATGTTTTCTTATCTCCGGTCATTGTCTCCTTTGCTGCATCCAGAGAACGTAAATACAGATAAAAATCAGCTTTCTCCTTATTGTTATAAGCATCGCTCAGAATTCGCATGTATTCCGCTTCTCCCTTTGCAACAGTTTCCTCTGCCTGAGCATCTGCCTCCGACTGCATGACAATGATTTCAGCTTTCGTGTTATTAGAAATTTCCTTTGCTTCCTCTTCTCCCTCGGCTTTATATGTTGCTGCAATATTGTTCCGTTCTGAAATCATTCTCTCATAAACAGCATCTTTATTCTCATCCGGTAAATCCAGTGACTTGGTTTCTACCGCCAAAAGTGCAATTCCATACTGCTCCAATGTTGTACCGATATTCTCTTTGATAGACTGTGCAAGCTCCCCGTCACGTCCGCTGATCACTTCTTCCTGGCTCAGGCTGCTGATCACATTCTTCAAACTGTTATATACGATCGTATCAATACGGAACTCTGCATTACTCTTTTGTGCACTTAAAGTCTGTGTATATTTTTGCGGATCATTGATACGCCATAATACAAAACAATCTGCTATCATGGATTTTTTATCCTTGGTCATAACATCACTGACCGCCAGATCATAAAGTAATACTTTGTTTTCAATCTTTTCTGCTTTTTGAATGAAAGGAACTTTTGCACTCAGTCCGGCATCCTGACGAATACTTACAATTTTTCCAAACTGTTTGATTACTGTAAATTCATTCGGGTATGTTATCACCATGGAAGAATCCCATACCATCAGAACCAGCAACAGGATAACAGCAATTCCGATTCCTTTTGATTTCTTTTTCATATCATCACTCTCCTATACGTACATCTTATTTATATTTCTGTCATTACTCTATTAACACATACATTTGAAGTCCACCACTTTATAAATGTTGGTTTTGACGCCAAAAATGTGATTCATAAATTTAAGAACACCTCATGCGTTCTAACCATCAAAGTCCTGACTGAATGTAATGGATATTATTCTTCAGTGTCCTCTTCCGGCAATTTTTCCTCTGATGTCGGGGTTACCTGAGAACCATTGGTTATACTGTCATTGCTTATACTATCATCCCCGCCTGTAAAAGATTCTAACGGCAGTACTGTCTGTGTCGTCCCATCACTTTTTTCAATGATCACTTTCATATCCGGTATAATTTGTTCCATCGTCTCATAAAACATTCTCTGTTTTGTAATCAACGGATATTTCTTATATTCATTATAAAGCTCATTGAGACGGGCAACCTGTCCCTTTGCCTGATTGATTCTCTCTTCTGCCGTAGCCTGTGCTGTCTTTAATGTCTCATCTGCTGCAGCCCTTGCTGCAGGAATATCCTCATTGCGTTTCTGGTTTGCTTTATTGATAGAGGTTTCTTTTCCCTGCTTTGCATTTTCTACATTTTTAAATGCATTGATGACCTCTGATGTCGGTGGTTCTGCATCCTGGATTGTGATATTAACCAGCTGAATTCCGATATCCTCTGCATCAAGACGGGTAATGATCTTCTCTTTGATAGCAGCCTGTATTTCACTCTTTCCCGTCGTAATTACACTGTCCACATCATAAAGACCGATCGTATCCCGAATATAACTCTGTGTCAGATTTTTCAGGATGTCCACAGGATTTTCTGATGCATATAGATATTTGGTCGGGTCCGTCACTCGATATTCCACATAAAAATCTACATTAACAAAATTGTAGTCCCTGGTAATCATAAACGATTCTGATGCCAGATACTCACCCGTCTCTTCATCCGAGCCAATCATAAATCCATTAATCGTCTTTGGTACGATATTCAATCTTTGAACGAACGGTATTTTCATATGCATTCCCGGCTCTTCCACAACAGAAGGTGTTCCAAAGGTCGTAATCACTGCATACTCATTTTCCTTAAGCGAGTATAAACTACCCAATATTAAAATACCTGCAGCAACCGCAATAATAAATCCTCCTATCACTGTTCCTATAAAAGCGTTTTTCTTATATCCTTCCTGGAGCTTCGTTGCATCAAACGGTTCGTCTCCCTTCCCTGGTCTCTTAAACATATTTTTTCTCCTTTCTATTGGTGTTTATGAATATATAGAAAGGACAATCCTAATCCATATACGAACTTTTTAAATTCGTATTATCAAGATTAAGATTGCCCCATGAACAAAATTTGATTTACGACAATAAAATTTTTACAATCTCATCTAAATGCATTCCGTTTGAAGCTTTTACCAATACAATATCCTCCGGCGATAACATTGCCATCAGACTCATGCCAACCTCTTCTTTATCGGAAAATGTATATACTTTTATCTTACTGTTATTTTCTTGCAGAACAGCTTTTATATTCTGAGCCAAATCCCCTACTACCACCAATTCATCGATTGGTTTATCAAGAAGAAACTCACCAATCTCTCTGTGGTATTTTACTTCATTGTCACCCAGTTCAAACATATCACCTAAAACTGCCACTCTGTGTCCGGAACATGGCATATCACATAACACATTAATACTGGCTTTCATGGAATCCGGACTGGCATTATACGTATCATCGATTACTGTAAAACGATTATCCGAACGCTGAACACGCTGCCTTTGTCCTTCAAAAGTCTCAAACGCCTTTGCCGCTGTTGCCATTGGAATTCCATTCTCATTCGCAACAGCAAGAGCAACCACACAATTACCAACATTATGTTTTCCAAGTGCTTTCAAACGAACAGATATCTCCTCTTCCCCATGCACAAGAGTAAAGAGCGAATAATCTCCATCATATACAATATCTTTTGCATAATAGTCACACCATTCTTGCGTACCGTAAAAGAGCGTTCTGCATGTCAGCTGCTCCGCATCCACTGCTCCCTTCAAAAGGGGATCATCACCATTTAAAAATAAAGTGCCTCTATCTTTCATGGAATGTACGATGCTTAGTTTTTGTTTTCGGATATTTTCCTGTGTCTTCATAAACTCAATATGAGCTACACCGATGGTTGTTACCACTGCCATATCCGGTTTTACCATTTCGGATAATATATCCATCTGTCCATCTTCACTAATTCCAAGCTCTAATACCGCAATTTCATCTTCTTTGCTCATTCTGGATAATGTAATCGGAACTCCAATCTGGGAATTGAGATTCCGTTCCGTATGAAATGTCTTTTTCCCTGATGAAAGGGCTAAGGTAATCATCTCTCTGGTTGTAGTCTTTCCCACACTTCCCGTCACTGCAACAATAGGAATATCCAGCATACGTTCCCTGATAGCGGTACCAATACGCTGTAAGGCATCTACAGTATCGTCCACTCGTATATACGGTTTTTCCGACAACACAATATCATTATGTCTGGATGTAAGTGTTGCTGCTGCCTTTTCCAACGCTGATTCTATAAACCGGTGTCCATCCACCTTCTCGCCTATAATAGGAATAAACAGATCCCCTTCTTTTACTTCTTTTGAATTGATCCAGATATCCGTTACCGGTGTGCTCTCATCACCACACAACAATACACCGCCTGTCATTTGCACAAGATCTTTCACTGTAATATTTTCCATACTTATTTCATTTCTCCATTCTGCATGATCTGCTCAATAAACCTTGCCACACCATCTTCCTCATTGGACAAAATTACTTCATCTGCCATATTCTGTAAATCCGGATGTGCATTGGAAACTGCATAAAACGAATCACTTGCCTCTACTAATGCTATATCATTCAGGTTATCTCCAAAACTCGTAATATGATCATATCTGCCGGCCTTTCGAAGAAGATTCAGAGCTTCTTTCTTCGACGCCTGATCACTGTAAATCTCCAGCATATAATAGTCCTCACTATATACATCCTGATAAAATTCCGCATTCACTCCCTTTACCACAGATAATTCTCTATAAAGACTTTCCAGTTTTTCCTTAGGTTCTCTTAACATACAATAGACAATATCACTACCGGCAATCAGGCTCAGATCCTCCACCTCTGTAAACTTCTTATCATATTTCATAATTCGTTCATTCCGAAAATAATTCAGGGAGATAGAATCCACACTATCATAATATGCAAAGAACTGATTTTCTTTCAAAGAATACAAAAAACAATTAAGTCCTTTTAACTTGATCAGTCCTAATAATACCATAACCGTAATCTCATTCATGATTGCCTTTTGTAAATATGTTTTTTGCAAAGGATCATATATCAGTACACCGTTCATCATCATAATCGGTAATTGAATATTCAACTTATCGATGATCTTTAATGCGGTGGTCGGTGTTCTCGCCGTAGACACTGTAAAATGTATCCCACTTGCAATTGCCTGGTTTATAATCTCTGCCGTTGTGTCGCTAATCTCTGCATTTTTGTCTAGCAACGTGCCATCCAAATCACTTACAAATAACTGTTTCATTGTTTCTCCTTAGTCTAGTATAGCAATTTTCAATTAACCGAACCCATAACCTGCCTTTCTGAATCGTACAATTCCCAAAGTCCTCGCCATAACCTGATACATCTAGGTTTTTGAAAATACACTCTCAAAAGCATCCTGCGTAACAGACCGGCTAATAAAAAATCACCATGCCGTTTTTCTTAATTCTATGATGTCCGGGGCAAAACTGTGCAACTTGACGAAGTAAAACCAAAATGCTTAGTTTAGACCTCGACATCATACTATTATTCCGCAATGGTCTCAAGACAAATTATACATCATTTTCTTTCATCTTGCAAATTCAGCCTTGATTCCAAAAAGATTCAATCTTTTCCTCAACGGTTTCCAGTGTCACCACTTGATAATCTTCCCATTCTATCGGGAACGTATCTACGACCTGCTGTGTTACAAATCGCTCGTCCAACAACAGTATCACACCTTTATCTTCCATTGTACGTACCACTCTTCCCGCTGCCTGCTGCACCTTATTCATTCCCGGATACAAATATGCATATTCAAATCCTTTTTCTTCCCTGTTTGCAAAATACTGCATCTGAATTTCCCTCTCATTGCACACCATAGGAAGACCTGTTCCAATTACAGCTGCACCGATCAGACGATCTCCCACCAGATCAATTCCTTCCGAAAAGATTCCGCCAAGAATACAAAATCCTAATAACGAAGAACCCGTTTCCTCTTTCCGAAATCGTGCCAGAAACTCTTCCCGTTCTTCCTCTGATAAATGTGCGGTCTGGCAGATAATCTCTATTCCTGATAAGAGCCCCAATTCCATTGCCGTGTCATATACATCATTTAACATTTTATAAGAAGGAAAAAATGCCATATAGTTTCCTGTTTTTCCACGCACCATAACATCCAGATACCGAGCCATTTTCTCATACTGTTTGGGTCCTCTCAGCTTATACCGGCTGCTGACGTCAATACCTGCAAACAACCCCCGGTTCTGCTTTGGAAAGGGTGATGGAATATAGATGGCATAATCATCTTCTGCATTGTGTAACAGCTCCTTATAATACGTGATTGGAAGCATGGTCGCTGAAAAGAAAATCGTTGCATTTCCCTTTTCAATACAATCTGTCAGATTCCTCGCAGGATGAACACAGTATAGTTTTACCATAAAGGAAGAATCAGTCACCTGTTCGCCATAGATTTCATAGCTCTCATCCACCAACTCATAAATGTTGAGAAATTGGTTGATTTGAAAATAAAAATCCAATATCTCATCACGGTGAGACTTTAATGCCATAATTTCTTTGCTTTCTTCCAGAAAGGATTCCAGCCAGGCATGCACCCTCAAAAGTTTCAGATATAATGCTTCCATACCCGAAATCAGAGTGTACCCCTTTCCATTATCACATTCCTTTTTGAAAGCAAGCATCTCCCGATTGCAGCCACCAAGTAATTTTCCAAGCTTTGCATGATAAGGCAGTAATAATTTCCGCATCTTCAAAAAATCTTCTTTGTAAAGTGCTGCACTGTACATGGCAGAAGCTCTGTCAACAAGATTGTGTGCCTCATCTACAAGAAACAGAAACTCCCCTTTTACTCCTTCCCCAAAATATCTCCGAAGCCGCACTCTTGGATCAAACACATAATTGTAATCACATATGATCCCATCTACAAACAAGCTGATATCCAGACTTAGTTCAAACGGACAAACCATGTGCTTGTTGGCATATTCTAAGATTACATCCCTCGTAATATTTACTTCATGATTGATACAGTCAAAAATCGCTTCATTAATCCGATCATAATGACCGCTTGCATAGGGACAGGATTCCGGTTCACACTTTACTTCCTCTAACGGACAGATTTTTTCCTTTGCCGTAATCAATACACTTCGAAAATGCAGACCTTTCTCCCTGAGGATTTCCAATCCATCTACTGCTACACCTCGTGCAATGGTCTTCGCTGTCAGATAAAATAATTTTTCGCCATATCCATCGCCCATAGCTTTTATTGCCGGAAACAATGCTGCCATTGTCTTGCCAATACCCGTAGGTGCCTGAACAAACAGATTCTGCTTTCGTTTAATGGAAAGATACACAGAACCTGCCATATCTCTCTGCCCTGCCCGGTATGGATATGGAAATTCCATATACTGAATGGTGTCATTCCGAAGCTGCCTGTTATCCACATCAAACTGTGTCCATTTGCAATACTCCTCCGTCAAATCATGGAACCAGTTCTGCAGATAGGAAAACGAAAATGTCTCATGAAATCGTTTGATTGCCTCGGTATCCAGATTGCAATAGGTCATCTGAACCGTAATTTCATCAAGTTCATGCTGTAACGCATAAATATATGCATAACACATTGCCTGTGCCTGATGTATAAAAACAGGACAGTCCATATGTTCCAACTTCTTATACACCCCTTTAATCTCATCAATTGTGACACCTGTATCCTCTGTCAGAATACCATCTGCCCTGCCTTCAATGGTCAGCACAAAATCCGGTTTTACAATATCAATTTTCAGGGGAACTTCGGCTTCATAGTTGAGACCCATTTTCCCTTGAATCTTACGATGGATTCTGCTTCCCTCCTGCATGGCATCTTTTGAAAAGGTTCCTTCTCCACTGGAAATGTCACCACTTCGGAAGATAAATTCCACCAAACCACGTACCGATATTTTCGCCTGATACATATATGCCTGTCCTCTCTTGTTACAGCTACCGCTTAGGCGCCTTTCTCTATCCTTCCGTATAGTATACTATCTTCTTCCCAACATCTTTTGCTGTCTCTTCATCTATCAATTTTGCAAGCAGGGTAAGTCCAAAATCAATACTGGTTCCCATTCCCCGACTGGTAATAAACTGACCATCACATACAACTTTATCTGTCAATGCATTGGCACCTACCAGTCCAGCTTCCATTCCCGGATAGCAGGTTGCATTTTTCCCTTCCAAAAGTCCCTTTTCTCCATAAATGGTAGGTGCTGCACAAACTGCTGCCAGATATTTCCCATCCTCCTGATATTTGCGGATCAGCTTGTCCAACCCGACATGGGCTTTCAGATTCGGTGTTCCCGGTATGCCACCCGGCATGATCAGCATGTCCGCATCCTCCAAATTCCGCTCGTCAAACAGTAAATCTGCACGGATCGTAATCCCATGGGAACTGATCACATCATAATCCCCCATAATGGATACTGTCTTACAATCTACTCCACCTCTTCTTAAAATGTCCACGACCGTTAAAGCCTCTACCTCCTCAAAACCAGTCGCAAAAAATAAATATGCCTTTTTCATGTTTTTATTCCTCCTGTTTTTAGTTCTTTCTTTTTCAGTGTATAATCGTATCTATTCAGCAGCAATGTCATTTACTTAAGCCGGACGTTGCCTCAGCAGGGCTGAACAGTTACATATAATCTTCTATTTTTCCTTTTATTTTATTCTCCATGTTATTTTACTATACTTAGTGGCGAATCCTCTCAACACAATCTTTCCATCCCTGATAAAGCCTATCCCTTTGTTCATCTGTAAAATCAGGTGTAAACACTTTTTCTTTCTGCCAGTTTTCCCGAATTGCTTCAATATCTTTATAGTATCCTACCGCCAGACCTGCCAAATAGGCCGCACCCAATGCGGTTGTCTCTGCCACTTTAGGCCGTATAATCTCTCCATTCAGAAGATTGGATTGAAATTGCAGAAGAAAATCATTGGCACTGGCACCCCCATCCACCCGGAGAGATTTTACGGTAATCCCTGCATCTTCTTCCATCGCCCGGATCACATCCAATGACTGATAAGCAAGAGACTCCAGGGTTGCCCGGACAAAATGTGCTCTGCTGCTTCCTCTCGAAAGACCAAACACTGCTCCTCTTGCGTATGCATCCCAGTAAGGTGCCCCAAGACCGGTAAACGCCGGAACAACATAAATGCCATTGCTATCTGCTACCGACATGGCAAGCTCTTCCGTTTCTTCTGCCGAGTCAATCATTTTCATCTCATCCCGAAGCCATTTGATTGCTGCACCGGCTACAAACACACTTCCCTCTAAAGCATACTGCACATTTCCTCCTCTTCCAATGGCAATCGTGGTCAACAGTCCGTGTCTGGAATCCACCGCTTTCCCACCTGTATTCATCAGCAAAAAGCACCCGGTTCCATAAGTATTCTTGCTCTCACCCTCCTCAAAACAGCACTGTCCAAACAATGCCGCCTGCTGATCTCCTGCAACTCCTGCTATTGGGATTTCTGCACCGAGAATCGCCTCATGGGTCAGTCCATATACTTCCGAAGAAGAATGCACTTCCGGCAGCATACATTCCGGTATATTAAAATATTCCAGCAATTCCTTATCCCAGCAAAGATCGTGAATATTGTAAAGCATAGTGCGGGATGCATTGGTCACATCCGTTGCAAACACTTCTCCATTCGTCAGTTTGTAGATGAGCCATGTATCCACCGTTCCAAACAGTAGTTGTCCCCTATCTGCCTTTTTTCTCGCACCTTCCACATGATCTAAAATCCATTTGATCTTCGTAGCAGAAAAATAAGGATCCACGATCAAACCTGTCTTTTTCCTAATCACAGTATCATAATGCTCTTGTTTTATTTTCTCTACATCATCCGCTGTTCTGCGGCACTGCCATACAATAGCATGACAGATTGGAGTTCCAGTCTCTTTATCCCAAACAATCGTTGTTTCTCTCTGATTCGTAATACCAATTGCTGCAATCTGCTCCGCTGCTACTGAACACTTCGCCATTACTTCTGTCATAACACCTGCCTGGGATTCCCAGATTTCATTGGCATCCTGTTCCACCCATCCTGACTTTGGAAAATACTGGGTAAATTCCCTTTGTGCCATGGATACAATCTCGCCTCTTTTATTGAAAAGGATGCAGCGGGAACTTGTCGTTCCCTGATCCAATGCCATTAAATATTCCTTCATAATACCCTCCATTACACTCTCTCCCTCTTTAAATATCCATCATTCATGAAGCTCATCGAATACCGGTATCAAGCATCTCCCATAATGAATACACAACATTACGTTTTTGCCAAATATCTCCTCATGATTAATTCACCTGTACACTCTACAGACATAAATCTCCTTATCCAATCCCAACCACTCACTGCAACCGATTCATCTGCGTTGCCAGATAACCTGCACCATATCCGTTATCAATATTCACCACTGCCGCTCACTGCCAACCGATTCATCTGCGTTGCCAGATAACCTGCACCATATCCGTTATCAATATTCACCACTGCCACCCCATTTGAACAGGAATTGAGCATGGTAAGTAAAGCAGACAGACCCTGAAAACTGGCACCATATCCAATCGATGTCGGAACTGCAATAACAGGAGTTCTGACAAGTCCACCCAATACACTTGCCAAAGCTCCCTCCATACCTGCAACCGCCACCACACAATTTGCCTCCTGAATCTCTTCTACCTTTGCAAGCAGACGATGAATTCCACTAACGCCCACATCATAGATCCGGTGTACCTTTGTTCCAAAGAATTCCGCCGTCTGTGCTGCTTCCTCTGCCACTGGAATATCTGCTGTTCCAGCCGTACAGATGGCAACTTTTCCAATCCGTTTTTTCTCTTTGTTTTCTATTTTCATTATATGAGAATTGGAATCGTATTGAATTTGAGGCAGATGTTCTTTCAGGAAATTATACTGCTCCTCTGTTGCCCTTGTTCCTAATACTTCTCCATTTTCTTGATAAATTGACTGATATATATGCAATAGATACTCATCTGTTTTTCCACTACAGAACACTACCTCGGCAAATCCGGTTCTCTTTTTGCGATCTGTATCCAGCTTAGCATACCCCAGATCTTCAAATCGCTTATCCTTCAACAAGCCCTCTGCCTCTTCTATTGATAAACTTCCTGCCTGCACGCACTCTAATATATGCTGTATTGTCATAAAATTCTCCTTTAAATCCCCTTAACCTGATATCCCATTATACTATATTTCCTTTTATTTGTGAAGTTTGCATATTGTCACACAGTTTTGAAAGGTAAATTTATTTTTTGCCTGCCTTTATTAACAAAATCCTTTTTTTCAAAAGTCTTCCTGAAATTTTCTGAAGTTATCCACATTTGCTGCTTCTTCTTTACCATCAAATTG
>CAJOPP010000547.1 GCA_905236365.1 uncultured Lachnospiraceae bacterium | reverse complement strand
CGCTCTCCAAGCGGAGTATCGATTACATAAAAACCTTCTCCACTGAGAGCTGTATCTGTCTTTGTATTTGTGATTTTGAAAGAGCCCTGGCTGAAATCAATGTAGTTCTCATTTGTTTCAACACCAAGACCAAGCTTACCGATTACAGGTGCCGCATCTGCAGAACCTTCGGTTGTGTGATAAACGCCGTCAAGATTTGTACGGCGAAGCAGCAGTTCCGGAAAAGACTTGCTTGCAACTACATCGCGTTTGTAGCCAGTCGTATCAACATTTGCAAGATTGTTTGCAATTGCATCAAGTCTGTTCTGCTGCGCATTCATACCGGAAGCCCCGGTATACCAGCCACGAATCATATTTTTTAACCTCCAAAGAATTTATTTACATCTATTTATATCATCGGAGTTTGAAAAATTTTGTTTAGGGGAAAACATGGTCTTAGAAAAGAAAATCATTTTCCTATCATTATTATTTTTTTCACACATTCAATTTCTTGTTATAACCTTTCAAATACCATATAATACAATATATGATTCCAGCAGAAATCATTGAGCAGGCAAAAAAACATATTGAAGAATCTTCTCAAAAAAAAGATACTGATTATTTCTGTATCACAAGAGATATTTTTCAGGCGAGACTTGATTCGTATATTTTTAAATCACAAAAGTATATTGAATCAGCTTTGATTGGAGAAATCGGAAACAACACCTTTGACCATAACTGGAAATTCGCTGAAAATAAAATGAGAGGTGCCTACTTTAATCTCACCTTTCAAGAAAAATATATTGTACTTGCTGATTTTGGACGTGGAATCAAAGAATCTCTTTCTTCTGTAATAAAACTATCATCAGATGTAGAAGCTGTTGAAACAGGTTTTACAAAACAGATATCCGGCAGATTACCCGAACAAAGAGGAAATGGCCTTAAATTTGTTGCAGAAACTGTAAAATCAAAAAAATGGAAATTATATTTCCAGACGGGAAATGGTTACTGCTCAATTGAGGACGGTAACATTTCATTTTCACAAGCAGATGATTATTATACAGGCTGTCTTGCTATTTTAGATTTTTCAGAGGAGCTTTCATAATGGTTTTAAATATTAAAGATTTTGGTGAAATATTAATGTCTCGACCTGCAGGAAAAGAAGCCTTTTCTATGGCAAAAGCTTATATCATAGGAACTCCTGCTAAAGATGAAACAATTTCTTTAGATTTTAAGGACGTAAAGGTTCTGGCACCTTCCTGGGCTGATGAGTTCATTACAAATCTAAAATCAAACTTTTCTAATCCTATTGTTTGTCTGAATACTGAAAATGAATCTGTATCGCAATCTTTAAAATTTGTAAATCTTTAATACAGATTCCCGTGTCAAGCAAGGGAATGACACAAAATTCAAGCACGGTAATGACACACAAATCCACAATCCACACAAATAATTTGCAAATCCGCAATTTCAGATTTATACTATTCTTATTAACTAATAGTTTATTGCATCATCAAAAGGAGTATATCTATGGCAAACACAGAACCTAGAGTTCTTTCCATCATTTTGGGTGGTGGTAAAGGAACTCGTCTTTATCCACTTACAAAAGAGCGTTCAAAACCTGCCGTTTCTTTCGGCGGAAAATATAGGATTGTTGATATCCCGATTTCTAACTGTATCAACTCGGGTTATAAAAAGATTTATCTTTTGACTCAGTTCAACTCAGCTTCTCTTCACCTTCACATTTCAAATTCTTACAACTTCGACCGTTTCTCAGGCGGATTTGTTGAAATTCTTGCCGCAGAGCAGACCCTTGAGCATTCAGGCTGGTATGAAGGTACTGCAGATGCAGTTCGCAAGAACTTCATTCACTTTAAGACACAAAAGCCAACTCATTATATCATCCTTTCCGGTGACCAGCTTTACAAGATGGATTTGCGAGCATTTATGGATGCACACATCAAATCTGGTGCTGAAATCACAATCGCTACAACTGCCGTAAATCGCCACGACGCTTCAGGTTTTGGTATCATGCAGATTGATGACCAGAATCATGTAAAAGCTTTTATGGAAAAGCCAAAGCCAGATTTGAACATTGACGACTGGAAGATTCCTAAGGAAGCACGCGGAAGCCTTCCTCCAGAAAAGGAATACCTTGCTTCTATGGGTATTTACATCTTCAATGCTGACACAATGGAAGAAATGCTGGGTGGCGAAAACGAAAAATACACTGATTTTGGTAAGGAAATCCTTCCACTTGCAATCGGCAAGAAGAAAATCAGTTCTTATGTATTCGACGGCTACTGGGAAGATATCGGAACTATCCGCAGCTTCTATGATGCAAACATTGCCCTTTGTGAGCCTTACCCAACCTTCGACTTCTTTGGTGAAACTCAGCCAATTTATACCCACATGCGCAACCTGCCTCCATCAAAAATCAATAAGGCAGATATCAACGCATCGCTTATTTCTGAAGGATGTATCATAACTGATGCAAAATTCAACAAATCTGTTGTCGGTGTACGCTCAATCATCAATGAAGGAACCGAATTTGACGGCGTAATTATGATGGGTGCAGACTATTACGACACAGAAGAAGAAAAGGCTGCAAACAAAAAAGAAGGAAAACCAAGCACTGGAATCGGTAAAAACTGTAAAATTGCCAACACAATCATCGATAAGAATGCAAGAATCGGTGATAACTGTAAGATTGGCGTAAGCGGAAAGAAATACGAAGACGGCGATCACGGCAGCTTCTACAGTGCAGATGGAATTATCGTAATCCGTAAGGGTGCAGTAATTTCTTCTGGAACAGAAATCTAATGAATTACGGTGGTTGAGTAGGCCGAAGGCCGTATCGAAACCACCTGCAATCGGAGTAATTATGCCTGATATGTACGACAAGCTGGGCGAAATGCTCAATGAAGCGTTAGAATCAGGCAAAATTCCTCAAAACGAAAAAAATGACCAGGTTGATTCACATGAAAATGTTGAAGAATCTGGTCATTTTTCGTTTAAAGAAAGCCAAAAATCTACCGAAAATCCAAATAATTCAGGTAAAAATACGAAAAACCGCCATTGCGAGGCCAAAGGTCGAAGCAATTCAACTGGTGAAGTAATAAAATTGCATAAATATACATATAATAT
>CAJOPP010000546.1 GCA_905236365.1 uncultured Lachnospiraceae bacterium | reverse complement strand
GTGGTATTATGCCAAGAGAGAAGATCAGGGAATTGGGAGGAAATGTGGACTTTGTTATTCGAAAGAAATTTCTGGATACGATAGAACAGGAACGGATATTGGTAGAAGAAAAAAGACAGCAGAATGAAGGATAAGTCGTTCAAATAATGGCATAAGAATAAGTGGAAGTATTTTCCATTAGGATTGCCAATGATTGGGCAGATGAGGCGGGAGATCAAAAGATACGCCTGCTGATGCAGATTAGACAAGGAGTAAGAAAGATGGAAAAACAGAGAATTGTCGTAAAAGTAGGTACTTCGACATTAACGGGAGAAAGTGGTGCACTTAATTTTCGCACGATTGATAAATTGGCACAAGTGTTGTCATCCGTACATAATGACGGAAATCAGGTAGTATTGGTTTCCTCCGGAGCAATTGCTGTTGGAGTGAATAAAATGAGACTTCCGATTAAACCGCAAAATGTTAGCATGAAGCAGGCAGCGGCAGCGGTAGGGCAGTGTGAATTGATGCATATTTACGACAAATGCTTTGGAGAATATGGTAATATTGTAGGGCAGATTCTGCTGACGGCAGAGGACATTGCTGTGAAAGAAAAACGCAGAAATCTGAAAAATACATTTGAAGCATTATTGGAAAACGGAATGATCCCTATCGTAAATGAAAATGACTCTGTCAGCCACGCAGAGATTGAGTCAGAGAAAAAAATATTTGGTGATAATGATATGTTATCAGCGATTGTTGCAAAGCTTTGTGAAGCAGACCGCCTGATTGTCCTTTCCGATATTGAAGGATTATATAATGGGAATCCAAAAGAACGATCCGATGTGCAATTGATTCATACCGTAGAGGAGATTACGGATGAATTAAAGGAACTGGCAGCAGGCTCCGGTTCTAACCGTGGAACCGGTGGAATGATCACCAAATTAGAGGCTGCAGAATATGCCACCTTGCATGGAATGGATATGCATATTGCTCTTGGAAATGATCCTGAGAACATTTACCGGATAATGGAAGGGGAAGCAGTGGGAACGCATTTTATAAAACGATATTAATTTCATTCAGTTGGTGTACAAGCTCCGACTGAGTGAAACGCTCCGAAAGGCTGCACACGGATTTGAATAGGTATTTGTCGGCAAGGCCGATGCGAATCAGGTGCACAAGATTCGCGAGCACGTCTTGATCACATAGACGAGTTGGAATAAAACGGAAACTGTACGGAAACAATGGTATGATCAATAGGGGTACCAGCATTTCGTTGGGAATACAAGAGGATTGAAAAGGGTATGCAATGCTTTGTGCTTTGATGAGGTCTTCTTGGAACATAGAAACATGTGTTGTGAGTACAGATGCAGAATTGGGAAAAGGGAAAAAGAGGAAATAGCAATGAAGTATAGAACCGCTTCGTATTATAAGGAATTTCGATGTATTGGTGGGATATGTGAAGATTCCTGTTGTGAAAATTGGGAAATTGATCTGGACGAAGTATCTCTGAAAAAATATATGAAACAGGGAGGAACATTTGGAAAACGTCTGAAAGAAAGTACCAGAGTGAAAGACAAACAGTTTATTTTAAATGGAACCAGATGTCCTTTTTTAAATGAAGAGAATCTTTGTGATATTTTTATTGAGATGGGGGAAGAGAGTCTTTGTGAGACATGTACTAATTTTCCAAGACATATCGAGGAATTCAACGATTTAAAAGAGGTCAGTCTCACGATGTCCTGTCCGGAAGCAAGCAGGATCATGTTATCGAAAAAAGAAAAAATGACGTTTGAATGTAAGGAAGGAGTGGACGAGGAATATGGATTAAAACATATTGTTCCGGCAAAATGTTTTGCGTTTTGGAAACGAGGACACACGAACAAATTAGATCAGCCATTATTTGATGTGTTGTTTGAAGTCAGAGAGTTTATGTTTGCTATATTGCAGAACAGGGAAGAAAAAATAGCGAAACGGGCAGCAACCGTTTTGCTACTGGCATATGAGATTCAGGATTTCATCGATAAGAAGCAATATGAGCAGATTATTGAAAAACTTGAAGATTATAAGAAATCAGAAAAGAAAGAATTATTGGAAACATATTTCAAAAAATATGAGAACCGCATAACCGAAAAAGAAGTATGGTTGAAGCAGATACTCAATATGTATGAAGGATTGGAAAATATCAAGGAGGAGTGGACGACACTTCTGGAAGAAGGAATGCATATTATGCATAGCGGAGAAGATATGAAATCCATGCTGGTGGCAGCGGGACTTGTAACGGAAGAGACTGCGGGAGAAGAAAATAGCAGCTTTCTTCGAAATTATGCCGTCGCTTATCAGGAATTTCTTCGTTACTATCAGGAACAGGAGTATGAGTATGAACATATTTTAGTCTATTATATTTTCAATTACTTTTTAGGTGCAGCATATGACCGGGATGCCTATACAAAAATAAAATTTGCAGTAGTATCTTTTCTTGTCATTTTGGAGTTGGACATCTCTGTCTGGTTAAAGCAGCAAAAGGAATTTTTGTATGAAGATCAAGTGCTGGTTGCCCATGCTTACTCAAAAGAAGTAGAGCATTCATATAACAATTTTGAGTCGTTGCAGCTTATACTTTCGGCACATCCAATTCTGGATTTGGAACATATTTTGCTTGCACTATTGTCATAGAAAGAAGTGTGTTCGTTATAGAGTGGCTTATATGTAATAAATACGGAAACATTTCGTTGACAAGCGAAAATTGCTGATATATAATGGAATAAGTTTTGACAATTGCACATGGTAAAGGCGATGACGAAGAGAAGTAGCATAGATTATCGTTTCCAGTGAGTGGGAGATAGTGAGAATCCCATAAAGTGAATGTATGTGAATAACACTTTATCAGCCGCAATCTGAACCTTTGAATAATGCATTCGAATTAGTAGGTGCGCCGTAGGTTGCACGTAAGACAATCGGTTTATAAACCAAAGAGTGACTGCATAGCAGTAATTCAGGTGGTACCGCGGACTATTCAGTTCGTCCTGAACGTTTTCGTTGAGGACGGACTTTTTTGTTTTTATAGAAAACTTCGTCTGCGATAAAGCAAAAATGCTCTGAGGAATGTGCACCTTGCGGAGGGGAAGTTAATTGCTTTGCAATACCGCTCGGGTATGAAAGAGCCGCAAGCGGCTCTTTGTTCTGAAGGCAATTGGGCAAGTTCACAAAACAATGAATGATTCACTGGAATGAGATAGACAGAAAACTAAAAAATGAAAAAGGAGAGGAACATGAATACGAACAACATTTACCGTAATCGTACCCTTGACCACATTGGAGAAGGGGATGTAGGAGCAACATTGAAAATTGCAGGTTGGATTGAGAATATCCGTGACCATGGAGGAGTATCCTTTATTGATTTAAGAGATATGTATGGTGTGATGCAGGTTGTTATGCGTGATACATCTTTGCTGGACGGATTGAACAAAGAAGATTGTGTTTCTATCGAAGGAGTCATTGAGCATCGTGATGAAGAGACCTACAATCCAAAGATTCCAACCGGAACTATTGAACTAGAGGCACACAGTGTGGAGATTCTTGGAAAGGTATACCGTCAGCTTCCGTTTGAAGTAATGACATCAAAGGAGACAAGAGAAGATGTTCGTCTCAAATATCGATATCTGGATCTTCGGAATACAAAGGTTCGTGACAATATGATTTTCCGTTCCAATGTAATCAGCTTCCTAAGACAGAAAATGGCAGACTTGGGATTTTTAGAAATTCAGACACCAATTTTATGCGCATCTTCACCAGAGGGAGCAAGAGATTATATCGTGCCATCCCGTAAGTTCAAAGGGAAATTTTATGCCCTTCCGCAGGCACCACAACAGTACAAGCAGTTATTGATGGTGTCAGGCTTTGATAAATATTTTCAGATTGCACCTTGTTTCAGGGATGAGGATGCCAGAGCAGACAGGAGTCCGGGTGAATTTTATCAGTTGGATTTTGAGATGAGTTTTGCAACACAGGAGGATGTGTTCAAAGTAGGAGAAGAAGTTCTTTCAGAGACATTTGCGAAGTTTGCACCGGATGGGGCACAGATTACACAAACACCATTCCCGATCATCAGCTACAAGCAGGCAATGCTTGAGTTTGGTACAGATAAACCGGATCTAAGAAATCCGCTTCGAATTATTGATGTGACAGAATTTTTCTCAAGATGTACATTTAAGCCATTTCATGATAAGACGGTACGTGCGATTAATGTACATGCAAAGCTTTCAAAGGGACAGCATGAAAAACTCTTGAAGTATGCACAATCTATTGGTATGGGTGGTCTTGGCTATCTGGAAGTATTGGAAGATATGAGTTATAAGGGACCAATTGATAAATTTATTCCGGATGATATGAAGACAGAGATTCGGGATCTGGCAGGACTTCAGGCTGGAGATACTATCTTTTTTATTGCAGATGTAGAAGAACTGGCAGCTTCATATGCCGGACAGCTTCGCACTGAAATCGCAGACCGTTTGGATCTGTTGGAAAAGAATGCATACCGCTTCTGCTATATCAATGATTTTCCTATGTACGAGTATGACAAGGAAAGCAAGAAGATTATTTTCACCCATAATCCATTCTCAATGCCACAAGGTGGTCTTGAGGCATTGAATGAGAAGGATCCGTTGGATATTCTTGCTTATCAGTATGATATTGTATGTAATGGAGTAGAATTGTCTTCAGGAGCTGTTCGTAATCACAATCTGGATATTATGGTAAAGGCATTTGAAATCGCCGGATATACCGAGGAAGATTTGAAAGAAAAGTTCGGAGCACTCTACAATGCATTCCAGTTTGGAGCACCTCCACATGCAGGTATGGCTCCGGGTGTGGATCGTATGATCATGCTGCTTCGCAACGAAGAAAATATCAGAGAGGTTATTCCATTCCCGATGAATGGAAATGCGCAGGATCTGATGTGCGGTGCACCGGGCGAAGTGACCGAACAGCAACTTCGGGAAGTGCATATTAAGGTTAGACAGTAAGAAAAATCGGTCGTTCAAATCCGAGCTAAAGAATGGTCAATAAAGATGAAGGGGAGCAGGTGAATGCTGAACTGTTCTTAGAGGAAACACACTGCGGGTTTCATTGAAAAATGAGTAATATTTAATCGGGCAGAGAATTGATATCTTTGTCCGATTTTTATAT
>CAJOPP010000545.1 GCA_905236365.1 uncultured Lachnospiraceae bacterium | reverse complement strand
TTCAACCTTAATATTTGAATATTTTATCACCCTTCAGATATTTGATAATTATTCGGCCAACTACCGAATATATAACGATTGCCAAAATAAAATCTGTACTTACAAATCCTATTCTGCGGGCAATTCCCATTGAATTTATATAGACAGGAACAATATCTCCCTCATGATCAGAAATTCCTCGTTTGATATATTCCATAGCATCCCCCTCACTGTAAGCATATTTTACCATTACATATCGTGCTTCCAGTCTGTTTTTTCTTCTCGAGCTATATCGTCTGACATTTGATATAATTTTTGCATCCGCAACCTCATATGCTGACGGGTTGCGTAAGTAACTCAAATAGGATGCGGTACCGGTCACGGTCATAACGATAAATGTTGTAATTAAAAAGAGGATGATAGAAACAACAATACGATTCTGATCCCATTGCATTGCTTCCTTCCCGACATGTTCCGTTACGATGATATCATCTTCCAGTGAGATTGAAAACTCCTCTTCCTGATTGATATATGACATCTTCCTATTCTGTATGTCATCACCAAACGATTGGGTCTCTTCCCCTTTAGACGTTGTCTGCTCCTCATCCCTTTTTAACTGCAATCCGCCAAACGCTTCCTGTGAACGAATTGGTGTTCCGCAAACCGGACATCTTGATTCCTCTTCCGTCCATTTAAAACCACACATTCTGCACTCCATTTTTCTTTCTCCTCCATTTTTCCGATATATATGATTCACCAGTCAAAACAGTATCATCATATCACAACAATATCTTATATTAAATGCATAGTTTTCCAAATTAAGGGGACTTATTTTTCTATTTTATTTGAAATCATCCATTTTCTAAAATCTACAACCATTTTTTCTTTTTAAAGAATAATAAACTTCCCAAAACAATTAAAACACTCACGATAATAACAATCGGATATCCCCATCTCATTTCCAATTCCGGCATATATCGAAAATTCATTCCATACCAACCGACAATCAGCGTCAGCGGCATAAAAATGGTGGTAACTACCGTAAGCACTGTCATAATATGGTTCTGCTTAATATCCAGATGTGCCTTATAAAGATCTCTGATCTGCATCGTATAATCCCGAAGTGCCACCGATGTATCCCGAAGCCGGTCAATCCGATTGGAAAACAAACGAAAATATCTTAGATTTTCCTGTTTAAAAAAATGATTTTCATTTTCCTCTAACTCCTGTCCAAGGTCCGCCAGCTGCTCATAATGGATTCTAAGATCACGAATGTCACTGCGGATATCATTGACACGCTCTGATGTTACATCTTCTTCATCGCCGCCCACAATAGCAAGTTCCATATCGTCCAGCTCCCGCTCATATTTCTCCATCAATGCGAGATCGTCTTTAATGATCTGTTCTAGAAAATCGTACAAAAACCGCTCCAGACTCGGCATTCTCCATTTTCTTGTCCGTTGTACATCACGGATCCATTTTTCAGCAGCACCACTGTCATCTATAAAAACAACACCTTTTTCATCAAGAGCAAATGCAAATTTCTTATCTTCTCCCGACAGATTACTTCGATCCGGTATACAGAAAGAACCGGTCAGAGAGTCATAGTTCACTTCTGCCTTTGTTGTAAGAATCTCCGCTGTATCCGGTTCCAGATCAATACCCATATCGAAACTATCCTTTTCCTTCTTCCATTCCTCAGAAGTCAGAAGAACAACGTACTGCTCGTCCCCATTCTTAATGTCTTCTCTTGTGCACTCTTGCAATGTTTCACCAATCTTATAATACATTGTTTTCACTTCCTTTTTATAATACAAATAATCTATCTCCCAATATAAAGGAAATCTAAAAAACTTCAGACTTTTAGATATTCCAGATTCAATTCCTGTTTGTGGGGGGAGGAGGGGGTGTGAAGCGAGTTTTGTTTGTTTTTGGTGGTGAGGGTTCTGTGTGGTACAATCCCGTTCTTTGAAAACACGTTCTCAGGGGTTCTACGAATCAGGATTTTACCACACAGAACCTGATCTACTTTTGTCAAGACTCGCATATACGTTTTCGCCGCGGGCACAGGTCAAAAGAAATTTTACGTTTTTTCCAATAAACAGCTTCGAAAGTTGCCTATGCAGTTTACTAAGAAACAGCAGGTGTTGTAGGAATCACAAAGCGAAGGTATGCTTTAGCTGCATGTCCGCGAAGACCTTGATTCCTACAACACCTGCGTCCGGTTTCCCGCCAACTTTCGAAGCGTCCGTCCCACCAACAGGAATTTTTAGATTACTCATCTCCAAAAGAGATTCCCAACATTCTCGCATTCTGTACAATACTATCATCGGGTGAAACATATTTGAGTTTTCCAGCCGATTCTGAAAGTGCAATATCAGTAACATCATTATCCTTCAATACAACCAGACGCCCGTACTTCTCATCCTTGATCAACTGTGCCGCATAAGCACCAAATCTGGAAGAAAGCACACGGTCAAAGGCATCCGGACTTCCACCTCTTTGCGTATGACCCGGAACTGCAATTCTGACTTCCGAACCACAGGTTTCTTTGATCTGATCTGCGATTTCATACGCTACAGACGGATATTTGCGATTGGCAATCTTTTCTTTTCTCTTTTTCTTCGGAAGGGCTGCATCCTCTTTTGAAATCGCTCCTTCTGCTACCGCAATGATGGAAAATCCTTTTCCCTCTTTACTTCTCTTCTCTAATGCTTTGCACACACTCTTGATATCGTAAGGAATCTCCGGAAGAAGGATGATATCTGCACCACCGGCAATACCGGCATGTAAGGTAATATGACCAACTTTATGTCCCATGATTTCTACTAAAAACACACGGTTATGGGATGCTGCGGTCGTATGAATACAGTCAATAGCAGCTGTTGCAATATCTACGGCAGACTGAAAACCAAATGTCATATCGGTTCCCCACAGATCGTTGTCAATCGTCTTTGGCAGACCAATGACATTTAATCCCTCTTCACTGAGCAGATTGGCTGTTTTCTGGGAACCATTTCCGCCTAACACCACAAGGCAGTCTAAGTTTAATTTTTTGTAGGTTTCTTTCATTGCCTTTACTTTATTGATACCGTCTTCGGTCGGCTGATCCATCAATTTAAATGGCTGACGGGAACTCCCTAAGATCGTACCACCCTTTGTCAGAATTCCGGAAAAATCTTCCGGTTTCAACAGCTTGTAATTATTGCGGATCAATCCCTTGTAACCCTCTAAAAAGCCATAGATTTCCACATCATCATACAGGTTGCAAAGACCCTTTACAACACCCCTCATTGTGGCATTCAATGCCTGACAGTCACCGCCACTTGTTAACATTCCTATTCTTTTCATGTGCATACCTTCCTTTCTTCCTGTTGTATGGATTCCATACATGGTTATAATGCAAAATGATTGCTGCTTACAGGTCTGTTCTTCCCTCCAATGCCCGAAGCAGTGTTACCTCATCAATACACTCCAGATCACCGCCAACCGGTATTCCGGAAGCAATTCTGGTAACCTTGATTCCTGTTGGTTTTACCAGCTTGCTGATATACATTGCCGTAATTTCCCCCTCCATTCCGGAATTGGTGGCAATGATCAATTCCTCTACTTCTCCCCGTAAACGAATGATCAATTCTTTTAATTTGATATCATCCTGACTGACTCCCAGCTTCGGAGAGATTGCACCGTGAAGGACATGATAAACTCCATTATATTTCCCTGTGCGCTCATAAGCTGCCAGATCCCTCGGTGTCTCCACTACCATAATGGTTTTTTTGTCCCGATTCTGCGAAGCGCAAATGGGACAGATTTCTTTATCCGTCAATGTAAAACATTCTTTGCAGTATTTTACATTCTGTCTGGCTGTAAGGATGGAATCAGACAAAGACTTTACCTGGTCAAGGGGCATATTAATAATATGATATGCCAGTCGCTGGGCTGATTTGTGACCAATCCCCGGCAGCCTTCCTAATTCTTCCACCAGATGATTTACCTGCTCACTGTAAAGATCCATTAAAACGGAAATCCTCCCAGTCCGCCCATATTACCGGTAATTTTTGACAGCTTGTCGTTCTGATCCTCTTCCTGCATCCGAAGAGCTTCATTGGTTGCAGCCATGATCAGATCCTCTAACATCTCAATATCATCCGGATCCACTACCTCCGGCTCAATATGAATCGCCTGAATCTCCTTTGTGCCGGATACGGTTACCTTTACCACACCGCCACCTGCACTTGCCTCATACACCTGATTCTCCAATTCTTTTGCCTGCTCTTCCATCTGCTTTTGCATTTTCTGAGCCTGCTTCATTAAATTGTTCATATTACCAGGCATTCCCCCTGGAAATCCACCTCTTTTTGCCATGTTACTAAATCCTCCTAATTTTCTATTTATGATTGATTCGGAAGCCCTTTCAAGATTGCTCCCTTTATTCCTGTGTAATGACTGCGAAGTTGACTTTCGATAAATTGATATTCGAAATATCCGTCTCCACTAATGAATCCTTCATTTGACAAGTGATCTCCACACTCTTTCCTGTCAGATCTCCAATCACTTCCTTTAATGCCTCTCGATGCATATCTTTGGAAAATTGCCGATACGCCATGTTTCCCTTTTCAGTTCCCTCAAATGACAGCACAATTGATTTGCGGTCATGACCGATATTGATGCTTGCCTGATCCAACAGACTCATGGTGCCGGATCCGACTTTGCCCCGAAGTTCCGGCTCCTGCTTAATCTGTCTGATACTGGACATGATCTGATCCATATCCTCACACTCCGCAGGCTGTAATTCCTGTTTCAGGATCTCTTCCCTGTCAATCGATGGTGCTGGACGGAGAATCGGATTCTCCCCGCCATCTCCGGTTTCCCTCTGAGATGCCAATGCAGCAAGTTGTTCTTCGTTTAAAGAAAGAGCACCTTCTTCTATCTTTTTCTCCAATACCCTTATCCGATCCAAAATAGCATCCGTATTATTTTCCATCTGCGGAGTCGTAAGTTTGATCACTGCCAGCTCCAATGTCACCCGCTTCTGGGTTGCATAACGAATCTGCCCGGAAAGTTCTGAAAACACACGGATATATCGCATCAGAGAATCCACATCCAAAAGTTCTGCGATCTGTTTCATACTCTCCATATTCTCAACCGAAATATCTAACTGGTCGTTTGTATGATCCGATACCATGATCAGTAACAGATTCCTCATGTACCATGTAAAATCAGTAACAAACTGGGTCAAATCTCTTCCCTGCCAGATCACGTCATCAATCACCTGCAACGCTTCCATCGTATGACCTTCTGCCACATGCCGCATCAGATCATTAAACACTTCAATGTCCACTGCTCCAAGCACTTCTAACACCTTTTCATAGGTCAGTGTCTGCCCAAGATAAAAAGCAATACATTGATCCAACAGACTTAATGCATCACGCATGGAACCATCTGCTGCCTTTGCAACATAACGGATTGCCTTTTCCTCTGCTTCCACACCTTCCCGCCGTAAAAGTTCTGCCAGTCTTTCATAAATAGTCTCCACGCTGATTCTTCGAAAATCATATCGCTGGCAGCGGGATAAAATTGTGATTGGAATCTTGTGTGCCTCTGTAGTCGCCAATATAAATATTACATAGGACGGCGGTTCTTCCAATGTCTTCAAAAGTGCATTGAACGCCCCAATGGAAAGCATATGCACCTCATCGATGATATATACCTTATACTTTCCTTCGGTAGGCGAATATTGTACTTCTTCCCGAATATCCCGGATATTATTGACACCATTGTTTGATGCCGCATCAATCTCAATTACATTGAGTGAAGTACCCGCCTGTATCGCCTTACAGGATGCACACTCTCCACAGGGACTGCCATCCTCTAGCGGATGTTCACAATTGACTGCCTTTGCAAACAGCTTTGCCACAGTAGTCTTACCGGTTCCTCTGGTTCCACAGAACAAATATGCATGCCCTACTCTGTCATGTGTAATCTGATTTTTTAATGTTGTAACAACGTGCTCCTGTCCCTTTACCTCTTCAAATTCATCTGGTCTCCATTTTCGATATAGAGCCATGTATGACATAATGTTCACATCCTAACTATTCAAAGTTTACTCCAAAACTCCAATAAGTCAAGTCCCAACGGACACAGACTAATTGACCAT
>CAJOPP010000544.1 GCA_905236365.1 uncultured Lachnospiraceae bacterium | reverse complement strand
TTCATCTTCCGGCATTGCAATGGGAATCTTTGTCAAATGTTTTACCGGATGCATTTACAATTGCAATCTTAGCAGCAATCGAATCGCTGTTATCCTGTGTAGTAGCAGATAGTATGATCAACTCTCATCACCGTTCCAACATGGAATTGATCGCTCAGGGAATTGGAAATATCGGTTCTGCATTATTTGGCGGAATCCCTGTTACCGGAGCTATTGCACGAACTGCTGCCAATATTAAAAACGGAGGAAGATCACCGATTGCAGGAATGGTACATGCAGTTGTTCTGTTATTGGTACTGATACTTCTGATGCCTTACGCAGCATTGATTCCGATGCCGACGATTGCAGCAATTCTTTTTCAGGTAGCTTATAATATGTGCCAGTGGAGAACCTTTTTACATTTATGTAAGACAGCTGCAAAGAGTGATATATTAGTGCTTGTAATTACATTTATCCTGACTGTTTTGTTTGACCTTGTGGCCGCAATTGAAGTCGGAATGGTGTTGGCATGTCTGCTCTTTATGAAGCGAATGAGCGACGAAACGGATATAAGAGGGTGGGAATACTTTGATCCAGAGGATGATCCGGATGGAATTGAATTAAAAGCAGTTCCAAAGTATGTTCGTGTTTATGAGATATCCGGTCCGATGTTTTTTGGTGATGCCAGTAAGCTTACCCAGATTTATTTTAAAGATTTTACCAATTGTCTGGTGATCCGTATGAGAGGTGTTCCGGCACTCGATGCAACGGCGATGCATTCTCTGGAGGAACTGTATGAACAGTGCAGGCAGAATCATGTGCAGTTGATTTTTTCACATGTAAATGAGCAGCCGATGAGAACGATGGAAAAAAGTAATTTTGTAGAGAAAGTGGGAAGAGAAAATTTCAGACCACATATTGATGATGCTTTGGAATGGGCAGCAAAAGTGGGTGCACCGCAAAAATAGAGATTGAGGGAATAGGAGAAAAACATGGAGCGCAACATCAGAATGGAAGAAGTCTCAGATGGAAAATTATATGGAATCAACGATATGGTAAAGGCAGATTGCAATGATTGCAAAGGCTGTTTTGCCTGCTGTCAGGGGATGGGAAATTCCATTGTGCTGGATCCCCTTGATATCTATCGTTTGACCACCGGACTTCATTGCACATTTGAAAGTTTATTAACAGAGAAATTAGAACTAAATGTAGTAGATGGCATCATTTTACCCAATTTGAAAATGAGTGGAAATACACAAGCCTGTGCGTTTTTAAATGGAGAGGGCAGATGTAGCATTCATAGTATCCGACCTGGAATCTGTCGGATCTTCCCATTGGGGCGTCTATATGAAAATGGCGGATTTCAATATTTTTTACAAATTCATGAATGTAAAAAACAGAATCGATCCAAAGTAAAGGTAAAAAAATGGATTGATACACCGGACATTGCAAAAAATGAAGCTTTTATCAACCGGTGGCATTATTTTTTGAAAGAAATTGGAAAGATGCTTGAAAAAAGTTCTGATGAAGTGAGAAAACAGATCAATCTATATCTTTTGAATGCATTTTTTGTAGTATCGTATGACGCGGATAAAGACTTTTATGAACAGTTTGAGGAGCGGATAAAGGAAGCGGAAAATCAGATTTCCGGTCTGCATTGACTGAAGAATCAATGGAATCTAAAGAACAGTTGGTCCGGGTATCAAAGCTGCCGTGTGAGGCATAGCTTTGATACCCGGACCATTATTGTCTGTTTTGTGACAATTTCATTGAATCCTTTGATGTTAAAGTTCTGACTGCAAATGCCCCACCAAAACCGGTACGACCTGCTTCTTACGGGAGACAACACCCGGAAGTATACACACATTGTCTTTTGCCTCCACGCCGAATGCATCAGAAGCATATTGTATGGCGTTATTGCCAAAGGCGAGAAGGGAAGAGGTCTGTTCGTGAATGTTGGTTAACATAATATATACGAGCTGGACTGGCATGGAAGCAAGATTATCTGAGACATAAGTCTGCATTTTGGTAGCGACAAGATCCAGTTCATGCTGATTGATGGAACTGATCTGGCTGACTCCGATTCCAATCTTGTCCACCTGAAATGTCTTGTAATCCTGATTGAACAGTTCTTCCGGTGTTTTATTCCGAAGACTGCTTCCTGCTTCGAACATCTCCATTGCAAACGCCTGCAGGTCAATCTCAGCAATTTCAGCAAGCGTTTTGGCGGTTGACTCATCTAATGGAGTACAGGTCGGTGAGCGGAATAACAGGGTATCAGAGAGAATTGCAGCACAGAGAAGTCCTGCAATCTCACGGCTTACAGGTTGTTGGTTTTCCTGATACATCTGGTAGATGATCGTTGCTGTGCAGCCTACCGGCTGATTCCGAAAATAGACCGGAGAAATTGTCTGTAAAGCTCCCAGTCTGTGATGGTCGATGATTTCACAAATCTCTGCATCCTCGATACCGTCTACTGATTGGGACTTTTCATTGTGATCTACCAAAATGACTTTCTTTCTCCGGAGTGCCAATAAGTTCCGGCGGGAAATCATACCACAGTAGTGACCGAGATCATCAACAATTGGAAAATCACGATGACGTTTTTTGGACATAATCTCTTTGATGGACTCCACAGTATCATCTAACTGGAAGGTAATGAGGTTCTGTTTCCGCATAAAATATTTGACAGGTATACTCTGGTTGATCAGGCGGGATACAGTATAGGCATCCAGTTTTGTGGTGATAACACTGCATTCCCGTTCTTCTGCAAGCTGGAGGACAAGGGAATTGACCGGTGCGTCCATACAGAGGATCATACAACTGATTCCCATCTCAATACCGCAGATTTGTGTATCAAGCTGATCTCCCACGATCATAATATCGTCCTTTTGAAGAAGATGTTCAATAAGTTGAGGATTCGCGGCACCAATGGATACTTTGCCGCTAACGATATGATTATGAGGATTACCGGATACTAGTGTTCCTTCCAGCACATCTACCAGATTGGAATAAGGCGTTCTCGCTTTGGCAAGAATGTCGTTGTCATATACATCCATATAAGAAGTTGCTATATCATTGATGGTAATGATTCCGCTTAATATATTGTTGGAATCTACAATGGGAAGCGTTACCACATCCAATTCGCCCATCATTTTCCATGCATCCTTGATGGAAATATTATCGTTGATACCAGGTGTCTTGCGATATTCGATATCCATGACCTGAGTATTGACATCTTCGATCAATTCCGGTGTATCCATATGAAAATAATCCAGAACAAAGGCGGTTTCGTTATTGAGGCTGCCTGCACGTTTTGGAATACAGGAATTGGGAGTTATTTGGTTTTTGAGGTTTGCATAAGCAATGGCAGAACAGATTGAATCGGTATCCGGATTCTTGTGTCCTACGACGATGATTGGTGAGTGTTCCATATGTATCAGATTCCTTTCTTACATAAATTATTATTGATGGTATCAAAGTTCCATAGTATAGTATTTTTAACTCAGTTGGAGAAAGCCATTCCCCTCTGAGCCATAGCGTAGATAGGGTTGTGAGAAAACACAAATATTTTTTTCGAGAGTGTAGTTTCAAAAACACAGGTGCAGCGTGCCATGATGAGGCTTTGCCAAATAGCACAGGTCAAAAAGCTTCGACATGTTTTCGTTTCACTACGGTCGGCACTTAGCAAACAGCCACCGATTGTTTAGTGCCCCGCTATGCCTACGTTTTTTACCTGCACTCTCGTAAAAGCATTCTGCGTTATAGTCCAGTTAATTAAAAACCGCTATTCTAGATAATATATCATAGTAGGTAAAGGAGAAAATTGCAAGTAAAAGAAGTCTTATCCTGTAAATTTATGTACGATTCACGTTACTGTTCAGACGCAATGTCATGATGTCGGGGTCAAAATTATGCTTCACAAAGTATATTCGGCAAGTTGCACATACAATATGGCATTGAAACAAATTCAGGCTGTGGAAGTAAGACCATGAGAATCGTGGAAGCCCGTGCTGAACACGATTCTCATCTTATGGGCTTACTGGAACGTTCAGCCTGACTGAGTAGAAATGCATATTTTATGTGCAACTTGACGAAGCAAAACCAAAATGCATAGTTTTGACCCCGACATCATATCATCTGGTTAAAACATGGCAATGCGGCTTACCTGTTTTTTTAACTGTTCAAGTTCTTCTCTCAATCTTGAATTCTCTGCCTGTTCCTTCTTTAACTGCTCACTTTGATTCTGCAACTGCTCACT
>CAJOPP010000543.1 GCA_905236365.1 uncultured Lachnospiraceae bacterium | reverse complement strand
TGTTACGCATCCATAACTGTCAATCACTGTTTATGATATAACAGATTCAACCCCTTCAGGGTAAGATTCGGATCATAATATTCAATACTGTCTGTCTCATCAAAAATGATCTTACCAAGGCCACCGGTTGCCACCACTGTCATCTTGTCAAGACCGGCCTCTTCCTTGATCTTACGAATGATATATTCAGTCTGACCAATATGCCCATATACAAGTCCTGACTGCATAGAAGAGATTGTGTCCTTTCCCAACACCTTATCCGGCTTCATAATTTCAATCTTTGGAAGCTTTGCAGCATCCTGCCAAAGTGCATGTGCTGCAATCCGGATACCAGGAGATGTAACACCCCCTACCAACGTTGCATCTTCCAATACCAGATCATGCGTGGTTGCTGTTCCATAATCAATGACAAGAACCGGTCCTCCATAGATTTCATAAGCTGCCACTGCATCCACAATACGGTCAGCTCCCACTTCTTTGGGATTTGGAATCGCTATCTTAATTCCAGTCTTAATTCCCGGTCCGACTAAAATAGGATTTACGTTAAAGTACTTGAGCAGACCATTCACAATATGATGATTCACATCCGGCACAACTGATGCCAGAATAGCCGCATCCACCTCTTCTTTGCGAAAGCCTTTGCTATCCAATAAATTATTGAAAAAAATTCCATACTCATCCGAAGTTCTCGGAATCTTGGTAGTCATACGAAATGTACCCTCTATCTCATTTCCATTAAACAGTCCAATTGTTATATTTGTATTGCCAATATCAATTGCTAATAACATTCCTCTATCCTTCCTCTTTATATTGTAACGATACTCGTTGCCTTCAATATCACAGGACGTGCAAACCATCCGGGTGGATTTCAAACCTTTATATTATAACGGTGTTCATTACCTTCAATATCCATAGAGTCAAACCACCCGTACCCTGTTCCTACTCTAAATCTAAAGATTCCCCTAAAAAGAACACCCTGTAATAAAGTTCCAAACTCTCTAACAGTTCAATCTTTGTCTGTTGCAGTTGCTTAATCTTTAACACACTTCCGATCTCGTCATATAACAGATCTCCTTTATCCGACATTGTCACAAACGAAAGATTGGCATCCTCATCAAATTCCATAGTCAAAATACCACCGACATCCTCTGTAAATAACACACACATCGCCTGCAGTTCATCCTTTATTCCATCCGGAAGACCGTTAAATGCAGGATTTAGATAATACTTTTCTTCGTATTTTGAAGATGCACACAAAATTGTCTTACTTTCTTCCATCATAGTCTCCTCTATCTGCAAAAATAGCATTCATTGTTGTATTAACGGTCGATTAATATCTCCACCAAAACAACTATGTACAAGCGTGCCCGGAATGATAATACGATACCACATCCCGAATCGTCCGGCTAACCACCAAACTGTGACACTATCCATTCTCTGTATTGTATCTTATTCACAAAGGGATTGCAACAATCATTTGTCATGTAATTCATAAAGATATAGCAAACCTTTATAAAAGGATTGCAACTATTTTCTTTATTTGTTAAGATATGACTGTCAGCTTTCCATTGCGGACAGCCAAACACAATTTGTTATTTTACGAAAAGAGGGAAATTATGTTAAATCAGAGTTTTATTGATATGTGCGGACAGAAATCGGTTATTCGTGAACTGTTTGCATACGGAAGTGAGCGTGCCAAAGAGATTGGCTACGAAAATGTATTTGATTACAGTCTTGGCAATCCATCGGTTGCTGCACCGGCATCTTTTACACAGGAAATGATCCGGCTTTTGCAGGAAGAGGATCCTGTTGCATTGCATGGATATTCTCCAAGTCTCGGAATTGATTCCGTCAGAGAGGCCGTTGCCATTTCTTTGAATGACCGTTTTGATATGCATTACGAAAAAAAGGACATCTTTATGGTAAGCGGTGCTGCCGGTGCAATCGCACATGCTGCAAGAGCTGTCACGGTACCCGGCGATGAGATCCTTACCTTTGCGCCATTCTTTCCAGAGTATAATCCATATATTTCTGCAACCGGTGCAATATTAAAAGTCGTACCTGCTGATACTGCTACCTTTCAGATCAACTTTGAAGCATTTCTGGATCTGTTAAACGAAAAAGTAATGGCAGTTCTGATTAATACACCAAACAATCCTTCCGGAATTGTATACTCTACCGAAACCATTGATAAACTTGCTACCATTCTTTCTGAAAAAGAAAAAGAATTTGGTCATCCCATCTATATTATTTCAGATGAACCTTACCGTGAAATTGTATTTCATGGTGTTGATGCCCCATTTGTAGCAGCTCACTATAACAATACAATCACTTGCTATTCCTTCAGTAAATCCTTATCTCTTCCAGGAGAACGAATCGGATACATAGCAGTCAATCCCGCATGTGCGGACTCTGCTCTATTAGTAGACATGTTCGGTCAGATTTCCCGCGGGATCGGGCATAACTGTCCACCAAGTATCATTCAACTAGCTGTTACAAAAGCTTTATATGATACTGCAGATCTTTCTGTCTATGAGACAAACAAGAATATTTTATATACCGAACTTACAAAAATGGGATTTGAGATTGTAGAACCGGGCGGAACCTTCTATATGTTCCCAAAAGCATTAGAAGAAGATGCGGTTGCGTTCTCCAACAAAGCAAAAGAACTGGATCTATTATTAGTTCCAAGTAATTCCTTTGGAGTATCAGGTCATTTCCGCATCAGCTACTGCATTCCAACTGAGAAAGTGGAACGTTCTATTCCTGTGTTCCAGAAATTAGCTGATCAGTATTTATAACCGGAAGGTGATATCTCCCTCCGGGTAAGACGTTAGCTTGGGGAAGAAACTTAACTGAGAAGGGGCGACAATCCCCTTTTCAGTTAAAGAAGAACAATGACTCGCTTGCGACTCTTTCGCTCCCGAGCGGTATTGCGAAGCAATTAACTTCTTCTCCTCGAGATGTGCATCCCGGGCACGAGCTAAAGCATACCTTCGAACTAAGCTCGTACCTCGCTAAGGTCTCAGGCATTTCGCTTAGTTGTTCACGTAGCGGTA
>CAJOPP010000542.1 GCA_905236365.1 uncultured Lachnospiraceae bacterium | reverse complement strand
GTTCCCGCGTATGCTTCGTCCTCCTGTAGATGCGCAAGCTCGGAAACAGGGAAGCGTTCGTTGCGATTATAGGCTGCCTGAAGTTCATCAAATCTCTCAGACTCCGCTTGTGTGAAAGAACGACTGGGAAGGTATGACAGATTCCCGCCATTTTGAAATTCCTCATAGTAATCCGCCACCGTCTGCGGGTCCATCTCCTGCATTCTGTCCCACCGCGTGAGAATTGCGGTGGCGGCAGCAGCTGTACTGCCTACTGTCAGAACACAAGCGATCAGGATACCGGCCACTTTGGGTAGATGCCTTGCATGACGTGCGGTTTTGCATTCTTGACGGCTTTCTGTTTCCTCTCGTGCCTTGTCCTGTATTGATGCGTAGGCTTCCTCCACCCTTTCCGTCACGATAGATGGAAGCTCGGTTTGTTCTGTAAAGATCTCTTTTAATACTCTATCCTGTTCGTTCATAATCAGCACTCCTTATAATACTCTTTCAATTGCTTTCTGGCTCTGGCCAGTCGTGTGCGAACCGTGTTATCGGGAATATCCAGTATTTTTGCGATTTCCTTCGTGCGAAAGCCTTGCGCATAGTAGAGGATGATCACCAATCTGTAATGTTCCTCCAATCCGGACAGCGCTTCCTCCCATTCGTACTGCTGCCTGTCAGGCATTGTCGCCACCTCCGGCACCTCATCCAGACAGGTGACATACCGCTTCTGTTGACGGATTCGGTAACAGTTGTTCATCAGAATCCTGGTTAGCCAGGTTTTAAAATACTGATTCTTTTGCAACGTCTCTATTTTCTCCCAACAGTTTAATATGGTTTCCTGAATGGCATCGGCGACATCCTCATCATTGTGTAGGATCGACCGGGCAACCCTATACAAACCTTGCATCTGTGTGTCCATCAAGGTTGTGAATGCGTCCGGATCATGCTCCTTTGCCCGTCGGACCAAACTCACTATTTCTTCCATATTGTACCTCGTCTTTCTTGCGCGCAATTCTAAAGAGGTTTTGCCTCTTTCATTATATTAGATTCACGAATCGGAGAAAATGTTTCAGGGAAAATAAATTTTGAAATGGCTTCTCTTTGCGGATAGGTATATGATATATTAGTATAGGTTTATTGATAACAGACCTAAAGAGGGGAGCTTTTAGTGAGACGAGCATTTGATTTATACGGAAAACATCCAAGTTTACTTTGTTTTGTCATTGCGGGTACCTTGTTATTTTGCGGAATCGTTAATTTACAAAGTTCTCTGCTGTCGCGGGATTTTGAGGAAACGACAGGAGAAATCTATGATGTAGAGGTTCGAAAAGTGCTGCACCATGGAACGTATGTAACCCGGTATGACTATGTTCTGACATGGTATGTAGATGGGCAACAATATACCCGATATCTGACGGGGCAGGTGGATGCACCTAAGGAGGGCAAGATTTCCGTCTGGGCGAGTCATGATAATCGGGAATACCGATTAGACCCATCTGAGGAAATCGCAAAAGAAGCATAGTGAGATCTTCTTTATACATCAGAAAATCTAAAAGCATCGTAGCGGAGGTTTGAAATTTATGAAAGTGAAATGTGATTATTGCGGCTCCTATTTTGAGGATACAAAGGCAATGTGTCCCTATTGTGCCGCTTCCAATAATTATATACGCAGAACTACAGAAGACATACCCGGGACAATAGAAGAATTAAAGTATTATTGTGATCAAAATGGTTTTATTTCGGAAAAGACCAGATTTTTTATTGATGAGGATTATGAAGGTGCCAAAGCATTCGGGATTTATCGAAATGCAAGTGGAGAATGCGTGGTATACAAAAATAAGTCTGACGGATCCAGGTCCATCCATTATCAGGGTAAGGATGAAGCATATGCCGTCAATGAGATTTTTTTGAAATTACAAACTGAAATTGTAAATCAAAAAAATGTTTATAAGAATGAAAGAATAAATCGAAATAACTATATTGAGCAGCATCAGCCTGAAAAAGAAGAGAATAAATTGTATGCACCGTTGCCCAGATGGGCGTATGCATTGGGGTTGGCTGTTATTATCGTGCCGATTATCGCACTTAGTATTCATTGGCATTACTTTAAGAAATCAATGGGTGATGATCTCCCCCGGGTGCATGCAGTTTCACATACAGAAGACTATCGAAGCGATGACTCTTATGATTATGAAGGTTCCGGAAACGGATACTATAATGATTCTTGGGATAGCAGTACCGATGACTGGAGTAGTGATGACTGGGACTCGGACTTAACGGATTGGGATTCGGACTGGTAAACATCAATCTCACGAATCGGAGAAAATGTTTCAGGGAAAATATATTTTGAAAGTGATATTGCTTGACATTTACCATAAAAAGGAATATAGTTTCATCTATCTAAGACAAAGGCGTCTGCTTATTAGCAGGCGTCTGTTTTT
>CAJOPP010000541.1 GCA_905236365.1 uncultured Lachnospiraceae bacterium | reverse complement strand
CATTAGACACAGAAGTCCAAGAAGCGGTCACGAAAGTAATCCTGGCGAAAGTGATTCAACAAAGGTACTTAATCAACAACATCAGCAGAGAGGTGTCGTTATGATAATTAAATCCATATACATTTCTCGGGGCTTGTTTTGCACGGAGCGTTTTTTTGAACCTGGTTTTAACCTTATTTTCAGCGAGAAAAACAGTACAGGCAAAACGACACTTATGCGTTGTATTCTATACGGACTTGGCTATGCGGTTCCGGGAACAAAGAAGTTCAATATTGAGGCCTGCAGCATAAAGGTTGTTCTCAAAAAAGATGACGGAACCCTTGTAACGCTGAACAGAAACACATCCGATTCCATAGAACTCATAGACGGCGACATTCAGTATTCGTATGCTCTTCCGGTGCAGGTCAAGGAACTGCATGAAAAAATCTATGGAACCGATAATGAAGATATAATCAATAATCTTTTGGGGGCCATTTATGCTGACCAAGAAAAAGGATGGACTCTGTTGAATCGCGGAAAGGCAATAGCCGGTATACATTTCAACATTGATGAGCTGATTCGGGGCTTGTCCGGGAGAGACTGTGCTGATATCTTATTGCGAAAGAAAAAGGTGGAGGATAATCTCAAGAAGTATAAGGATATATTGAATATTGCGGAGTACAGAGAAACTATCGCATCGACCAGTCGTTCGTTGACACAGGATAGTTATAATCGTGAACGGTTGTTGAAACTTGATCAGCTTAAAGCTGAGAGAGATGCGATAAAAAAAGAAATCAAGCGTCTTGATGATAATATCAAGAACAACAAAAAAACCATCGAGTTAATTGATGATATGAAGTTGGTAATCAGATTGGAAAGTGGCGAAGAGATTTGCATTACTCGTGATATGGTCGTTGGTTCAACTGATAGTATCGATCTTCTTCATGCAAAGAAGAAATTGCTTATTTCAAGATATGAACGAATCCTCAAAGAGATAGAGGCCTTGGAACTTGAGATTAAGGAAGAAGAACAACAATTATCTCTGTTTCCTACTGAATCATTGGCTGATGTTTTTGATCGTAAGATGACCGATGTTGATATAAGTCCTGTTGATGTGAAAAGGGTAATCAGCGACCTTGAAAAAGAGAGAAATGCGTTGAAAAATCAGATTTCTCAATTTACGAATGACAGCAACGATGTGACCCAGTCTATGATAAAAACAGTGCAGAAATACATGGGTGAACTTGGGGATTCTGAGGCAGAAAAGATGACGTGGAGATACCTTTTTACAAACAATCTTAAAGAGCTGTCAGGAGCTGTACTTCATAAAACGGTATTTTCATTCCGACTGGCTTATATTATCGAAATTGAAAAGGCACTTGGAATTAAATTGCCGATTCTTTTGGATTCTCCAAAAGGAAAAGAAGTAGACGATATAAATATTGGTAAGATGATGCAGATCCTTCAGCGCGATTTCCCGGATAATCAAATTATCATCGCATCTATCTATCATTATGTTCTCAACGAGCATGTTATCACATTGGAAGGTCAACTGTTGGATCAGATGATAGAGGCATAAAGGAAGAATGAGTGATGTGGAGATAATGAAATGAAAAAACTAAGATATCCGGTAAATGTTACAATAGATACGAATATATTTGAAGCTAATCATTTCGATTTTGGCACAGGGAGTACAATGAGCGTACTTGTCAAACATATTCAAAATGGAAAAGTAAAGTTGGTCTTGAGTGACATTGTTATCAGAGAGGTGGAAAAGCATATTTCTAATCGCATTGATGATGTGTATAGGAAAGCTCGAAAACTTAGAAAAGACTATTTACATTTACTTCCTGAGCAGTATTTATCTGATATTGGAATGGAATTGTATATTCACATTCCGGAGAAAGCCACAATACATGAAAAGGCACAGAAAGTCATTGCTGATTTTATCAGTCATTGCAATGTTGAAAGACTGAACACCAGAGGAATAAACATCGAGAAAGTTCTGGATGATTATTTCTCGATTTGTCCGCCTTTTGAGAACAGTGAAAAGAAACGAAAAGAATTTCCGGATGCATTTATTGCCGAAGAAATCAAAAATCGATTTGGTAGTGATGAAACCGTGGCAATCATTAGCCAGGACAAAGGATTTAAGAAGGCCTGTGGGGATAGTGATAATCACATATTCTATTCTTCTTTAGGTGAGCTATTTGATGCAATTAATAAACAAGATG
>CAJOPP010000540.1 GCA_905236365.1 uncultured Lachnospiraceae bacterium | reverse complement strand
TTTTTTTGATTAACTGTGTTAGCATACTTTACATCATGGTAAAAGGGGAATAAAAATGAAAAAAGAAATTACACATCTGTTACTGATCATTTGTTCTATTGTTCTTTTTAGCGTTTCTTTATCCTCTACTTCGCATGCCTATACGGAGGAAGAGAAGCAACAGGCAAAAGCATGGCTTTCTGCACATGGATATTCACCGGATATGGGTGGTGCAAGTCAGGCGTATCAGGATTATCTGGATGGCAAATTTGACGAAGAACTGGGAATCAATACGACAGGAGAGACTTCAGAGGAAAGCAGTGAATCCGTTTCGACGGAAGAGGAAAATCAGACAGAGGACACAGATCAGACAGAAAAAAATAGTACAGAAGAAACGGATCGATTGAAGAAGGAAGAGACGACAAATGATCGGAAAACGAGTGGAAATGTTTCTTCTGACAATGGAAACAGTTCTTTGACAGATGGTACAGAGACTGAGAATAAAGATGCAAAGAAGACGGAAAACGAACAGGAATTGTCAGATTCCAACGAAAAATCGGAACAAACTGACGGGGAAAAGACGCAGGAATCGCAGAAAGCAACTGCATCTGAAACAACGGAACAGGAAAATATCTCTTTATATAAGAAAGAAAATTCAGAAAAATATAAAGAAGCGGGAGTTGTTGTTTTAGTTTCAGTATTGTTAGTTGCGGTATTGGCAGCAATCTTTTTTTTATTAAGATTGAAATAAGATTATAACTTGAAAAATTATCTTTATTTTTTTGAAAGGTTAGGGTATAATCAGTGTTAGTGTGCAGGTGTGCATTTTTTATGCAGATGACCTGTTATTATATTTTATATTACGGAGGAATATTTTATGTTAGTTTCAGCAGAAGAGATGTTAAAGAAAGCAAAAGCCGGTAAGTATGCAGTTGGTCAGTTCAATATCAATAACCTGGAGTGGACAAAGTCTATTTTGTTAACTGCACAGGAATTGAACAGTCCTGTTATCCTTGGTGTATCTGAGGGTGCCGGTAAGTACATGACAGGATATAAGACCGTAGCAGCTATGGTAGATGCTATGGTAGACAGCTTAGGCATTACCGTTCCTGTAGCACTTCACTTAGATCATGGTTCTTATGAAGGAGCATTAGCTTGTATCGAAGCTGGTTTCTCATCTATCATGTTTGATGGTTCTCACTACCCAATCGAAGAGAATGTAGAAAAGACAAAAGAGTTAGTTGCAATCTGTAAAGAGAAGGGTCTTTCTCTTGAAGCAGAGGTTGGTTCTATCGGTGGTGAAGAAGACGGTGTTATTGGTGCCGGTGAGTGTGCAGATCCTAATGAGTGTAAGGCAGTTGCTGATCTTGGAGTAACCATGCTTGCAGCTGGTATCGGTAATATTCATGGCAAGTATCCGGACAATTGGGCTGGATTAAGCTTTGAGACATTAGATGCAATTCAGCAGCAGACTGGTGATATGCCATTAGTATTACACGGTGGTACCGGTATTCCGGAGGATATGATCAAGAAGGCAATTTCTTTAGGTGTTGCTAAGATCAACGTGAATACAGAGTGTCAGTTATCTTTCGCTGATGCTACCCGTAAATACATCGAAGCTGGTAAGGACTTAGAGGGCAAGGGATTTGATCCTCGTAAGTTATTAGCTCCGGGTGCAGAAGCAATTAAGGCAACTGTTAAGGAGAAGATGGAATTATTCGGTTCTGTTGGAAAAGCGTGAGAATAGAGAAGCATCAAAGGTATTTTGATTGGATATCGTGATGTATGTAGAGCCTCTCAGGATTTTGCATGATCTTGGGAGGCTTTTTCCATACACCTTGTGATGTATGTGCAACTTGACGAATATACTTTGTGAAGTATAGTTTTGCCCCCCGACATCATAATAATATTTATAATGTTCGCACTAACGATTATTCTGTAACATTAGAAGGAGGTAAGTAATGTGGGCTATATATCAGTAAAAGATGCAGCTTTTAAGTTTTGTATATCAGAACAAAGAGTACAAAAATTATGTGAATTACAGCGAATTGAAGGAGCAAAGATGATAAGTGGGGTATGGGTCATTCCGGAATCTGCAAGTAAACCGGCAGATGAGAGATTAAGTATGACAACGGATTCGTCAAATTTTATAACATTAAATGAATTATGTGAAATTCTTTCGATATCGACAGCAACCGGAAGAAATTGGATTAAACTTGGAAAACTGACGCCGGATCATATGGAAAAAAAGACACCTCTTTTTACAAATGAATATGTCAATAAGCTGAAGGATGATATTCAGTCGGGAAATAATAAAGCATTGAAAAGCCGCAGAAACAAAAAGTATATATCCGGTAATGCGTTATACAATTCTTATGTTTCTAAAAAATGTCAAGGGATTGTTGAATTGCAGAAATTGTTAGCGATTGTTGAAGAGAACAAAATTGAATTAACAGAAGAGGTTATTCAAATACTTGTTGCTGATTGTGCACTGCATTTATTGGCTGATAAATATAGATTAAATTTTAAAAATCAAAAGAACCTGTTACAAAAATTTTTGAAGAAGGCGATATCAGCAGGAAAGTATGATTCTCTGATTAAAGATTTGATTTTGGATGAAAAAGCAGCTTTGGATTTTTGCAGTAGTAATGTAAAGTTGTTTGGATTGAATTATCAGTATGAGGAAAGTGAAGATGTATTGGGACTCATATATATTTCATGTAAGAATATAGGAAATCGAAAAGCAACGGGCTCTTACTATACTTCTACCAAAGTGGTTAAAAAACTCATTGGACATTTGACAATCAAAGAAGATGAAAAAGTACTTGATCCTTGCTGTGGAACGGGTAATTTCCTGCTTCAACTGCCATCATACGTGAGCGTTGACAATATTTATGGAAATGATATAGATAAAATCAGCGTAAAAATAACAAGACTGAATATAGCATTGAAATATGCCGATGCGGATATTGACATGATATATGCTCATATTACAGAAAAGAACTATCTTTTGGATGAAAAGATGGAAAGATTTGAGTATATTATTGGCAATCCACCATGGGGGTATGATTTTTCAGATCAAGAAACGGAATACATAAGAAAGATATATAAAACAGCAGTTGGAAAAAATATAGAATCGTATGATCTTTTTATAGAACAAGGAATAAAGCACTTATCTGACGGTGGTTTCCTTTCATTTGTTTTGCCGGAAGCGGTATTAAATGTTAAGTCTCATATGCCAATCAGACAATTTATTATGGATAATAATTCCATAAAGCATTTAGACTTTTTGGGAAATGCATTTGATGGAGTACAATGTCCAAGCATTATTTTACAACTTGAAAACACGAATGCCACGCTTTCAACCCATGGAATGGTAGTTGATGATGGGAAAAAGATATTTACAATTTCCATGGATAGAGAAGTAAATGCAGAATACTTCAGTTTTACTACAACAGATACTGAGTACAACATTATCAAGAAGATATCCGAACTTAGCAATGCCGAATACTTATCGGAAAATGCAGACTTTGCATTAGGCATTGTTACAGGAAATAATAAGGATTATATTTCTGATGTTAAAACTGAGCAAAATGAGATGGTGTTGAAAGGGGAGGATATTTGTAAATATCACATCAATGATTCGAATCGCTACATTGTTTTCAAACCGGAAAGCTTTCAGCAGATAGCACCTACAGAAATGTATAGAGCAAATGAAAAACTTTTGTACAGATTTATATGTAGGCAGTTGGTATTTGCATATGATGATAGACAAACTCTTACACTTAACAGCTGCAATATAGTAATTCCGAGAATTGAAGGCTTAAAAGTAAAATATATACTTGCAGTGCTAAATTCAAGGATTGCTCAGTTTATATATAAAAAGCAATATAATTCAGTAAAGGTATTACGTTCTCATATTGAAGGGATTCCAATTCCCAGAATAGATGAAGAAAAACAAAACGAGATTATCCAAAAAGTGGATTCTTTAATTGCAGGATGCAAATTAGAGGAGGCGGAAAGATTATATAATGCTCTCGATGAGAGTATTTTTGATTTATTTGGACTTTCTATTGAAGAGAAAAATGTTGTAAAAAATGCAGTAGATGGCGACAATAAATTCTTAGTGACATCAAAAATCCATGACAATTAGGGCCATGGATTTTTTTGATCCTTCACCTTCGTTTCGGTATCAGATGCGGTGCTAAGGGAGGTGAAGGCTTATTATACCGTAAATCTGTTGATGTTTGTAATTTATTGAAATGATGTCGGGGTCAAAACTATGCATTTTGGTTTTGCTTCGTCAAGTTGCACATAAAATATGCATTTCCACTCAGTCAGGCTTACTTCCACAGCCTGAATTTGTTTCAATGCTATATTGTATGTGCAACTTGACGAATATACTTT
>CAJOPP010000539.1 GCA_905236365.1 uncultured Lachnospiraceae bacterium | reverse complement strand
TGCTATCGTTGTATCAATCAGTGCCCTAAGCAGGCGATGACTCTATTGGGGAAACAGGTGATAGACCAGGGAACGATAGAAAAATATTTAGAAGATGAGCTCTCTCTGAGATGAAGATAGTTTGACTTTCCCCATTTTTAAGAACTGAATTCTCCGTAATCGTCTATATTAAAGAATTTAAAGAGGTTGAGCTGTTGTGATTTAATGTTTCGTGGAATGAATGCATCTATTCCTTTCCTGCTCAGTCATAGAAGATACAGGTTGCAGGTGGAATGAATATGTGTTATGATGACTAAACAATCTATTCATATTAAAATGAGAAAGGAAGAAAAATGAAAAACTCAATTAAAAAACTAACCGTCATATGTTTGATGATCCTGACGGTTGCAATCTGTCTGTCAGGTAACGTTCAGGCAGCGGTCAATAGCGAAACGGTATCTTATACGTTACAAGACGGTACACTTACTGTTAAGGGAAAAGGTAAAATGCCGGAAACCATGACTTTTGAAGGCAACGAGAACATCAAAAAGGTTGTCATTACGGAGGGAGTTACATCTATTTCGGATAATGCCTTTCAGATGTGTACCAATCTTACCAAAGTTACCATAGGGGACAATGTAAAGACAATCGGAAATAATGCCTTTTATAATTGTGAAAAATTAAGTACGGTGAAGATTGGAAAGAATGTAAAGACCATAAAGGACTTTGCATTCTATCAGACAGCTGTTAAGAGCGTTACTGTTCCGAAAAAAGTGAATAGTATAGGTCTGGGTGTGTTTTATAACTGCAAGAAGTTAAAGACGTTGAACCTCCCGGGTAATATTAAATATGTGGGGACTTCTGATTATGATACTGCATTTGAATTTACTGCAATGGCGAAACACAATTTTTTTTCAGATACGGTAGATACAATCAATTTTAGTACAGATGTATCTGAGAAATTTTTAAAGTATTGTTTCGCCAAAAACTTGAATGTGAGCAAGAAAGACAAACATTACAAAAGTATTAAGGGAGTGATTTATTCCAAGGATGGTAAGAAGCTCGTGAGAGTACCGGAACGAACAAAACTTACTGTTGTGGATGGCTGTGAGGAGTTCCTTGTGGATTCGGTATTATATTCCGCATATATTATTGATGATGTATATTTGAGTCATTGTTCGAAGTTAAAGACTATCGTATTGCCGAAATCGGTTAAGAAGGTTAGTTCAGTGAGCCCTGATTTTGATAATGAAGATAATAACAGTCTTGCATTGAAGAAGTTTGAGATTCGGAATAAGGCATTGGATATGAAAAGTATTCTTAAGTTGCTTCACGCCTTTCGGTGGGATGATTATGAGAATGAGAAAACAAAGAACAATACTATGGCGGATGCGATTTTAAGAAATTTCCCAGACCGGATTCAGCTTGAGAACAATATGTACATTACGACAGACGGATTATTGCTGTACTATAAAGGTAAGGATGCGAAAATTGTGATACCAAGCAAAGTGAAGGCGATTGATGATGGTGCCATTCCTGGTTGGCTTGGGTACAGTAATGATTCTCCGGTCAGAGAGATTGTCATTAATAACAAAAACCTGCCAATGGATGACATTGTATATTTGATACACACGTTTTCGAAGTATGTCTACACAAAAAAGGAAAAAAACAGAATGCATGCAACGGTATATTCGATTGTGGCGAATTTCCCAAATCGGATTAAGGTCAAAAACAATATGTATATTACGACAGACGGTTTGTTTTTGCGTTATACCGGAACAGATAAAGAGGTAGTGGTACCGGAAGGTGTAAAAAAGATTGATTTGTATGCTTTTATAGAGGACATAAATGGAAAAGTCAAAAAAGTTAAGATTCCAAGTAGTGCTAAAAATGCTGATTTCCTGCCTATGAGCATCACAAAGATTGTTACGTACTGATCATAAAGGATAAAGATACATTCTATAAAGTTGTATATCGATAAGGAATCAATAGATGATAAAAGAGGCGTTATGAGTAGAGATACTTGTAACGCCTTATTGCCGTCATCAATACTTAAAGAGGATAATAATTTTCTGATAAAATAATTATTT
>CAJOPP010000538.1 GCA_905236365.1 uncultured Lachnospiraceae bacterium | reverse complement strand
GTCCAGTTTGTTACAGCACCTGTATAGTTCTTGTTGTAAGAAACATAAAGTTTTTTATTGATTTTTACTGAATAACTCTGATCCTCACAATCGTTTTCCTTTACAAGAATGGAATTAAGGGTTGATAAAGTAACTCCTGTAATTTTTTCAGAGCTTGAACCTGAATAGGAAGTTCCACTTCCGTTTAATTGGATTGATGTACCGTAATCAAGATAGATGCGAATCCATGGATTAGACCATGAATCGATATTTGCAGGCAAGTCTATTGTTATGGATGAGCCTGATACTGTTCCTCTAAAACGTTCTTCGCTTCCGTTATAGCTTGCGAAAACTTCTATGCTATCATTGGGTAGTGTACACTACCCAAATTTTTAAAGAAAAAATGTTGGAGATTTTACTTTTAACGAAAGTGGCTCTAGCAGCACCATCAACCTAACTACGCACTTAAACGGTGGCAAGCTTAATTTGCCGTCGGCTTTGAAGTGCATGTTGGGTTTTATTTTTCTTGATGATAATGAGTACCACACTGAACTATATACAATTTATCAGCACCGTTTCGCTCAATGTCTTTCAAAAGTTCATGAACCATTTTTATCAGCTTTTTCTGATTAAGTTCAAAAAATTGACAATAATCGTTCCAGGCAACATCTGCCCAAACTTTTACCATTACAGGCTCTCCTTCAATTCATGTACCTTTCCGTTACCTGATTCTATTTGGGCAATTCCCTGACGAAGAAATTTAATATTTTCTTCGGAATAAATATAAGGGTCATCAGCAGCCTTTAATGCAAAAGGCATTCCATTTTCACGGATTGTCGCTTTTACAAAAGCTGTTATTGCAGACGTTACATTTAATCCTATTGAGTTTATTATGCTTTCAAAAAGTCTTTTGTCTTCATTTTCGATTTTAGCAGAAATTGTAGTCATATTTACTACCTCCAACTACAATATACTATTATTTACTATTTTATGTCAAATTTAAAAAGGTGGGCTTGACCCGCCGTTCAATAATTAACTTATAAGACGTAAGTTTTGGATTATCCCTTCCGTTTTGTATAATTCTATTGCTTTATCATTGTTACATTAAAATCATCAGCAAGAGGAAGAATCCAGGTATTCCAATTGTCAGATGTTGTTATGGTGTATGATTCTGTTTTTCCTTCGTATGTGCCTGTAATTACTGCCGTCGAGCTGGAGACTGTATAAGTTCCAATGATTACTGTTGCTGCGGGCGCTGTCGAACTGCTAGATGAGTTTGAGTTATCAGAACCATTTGAGCAGCTGATAAATGCGCAGATTGTTGAAACCGCCATAAATCTTTTATTGCCGACAAAAACTGTCAGTATAATATCTTTACGACTTTTACTGCCTCGTACGTGACGCTGCGTCAGGTCATCTCCCGAGACAATGAGACCGGAAAGGAGATTGCGCTCCTGACGAACATGTTCGATGCCGACCCGCTGGAAATCGCAGCCATTTACAAAAAGCGCTGGGGTGTGGAGCTCTACTTCAAGATGATAAAACAGAACCTGCACATCAAGCGGTTCTACGGGCAGAGCGAGAACGCCGTCAAGACACAAATCTGGATTGCCCTGATTGTCCACATGCTCTTCCTGATTCTGAGGGCCGAGACAAGGCAAGACAGCAGAACCTTCTCCAGCTTCTGCTCCGAAATTTCCGTAGTACTTTTCAAGCACAAAAATCTTGAGAAATGGTTTTCAAGGGATTACGAAAAATCCCCACCCAAACCTCCGCCAGACAAAAACTCATTGTGGCTGTTTGATGGTTTGGCGGGGTAATTGGACAGGTATGATTTATGGTACGACAGGTGAACAGGGAAATGGCGTCTCGCAGATTTCAAGTTCAATGCCTGTGATTATGAAGCAAGTCTTTGACACAATGAGTGAGGCTACTGGCGTTGACTTTAGCGAAATTATGAAGGCAAATACTTACGATGCAAAAGTTACGAAAAACATCAATTTAACTGGTTCTGGCGTCGATATTAAAGCCGGAATGTCCAGAAAATCAGGAACATCGGAGAGTGAATCCTAAGTGTTTTGCTGTTTTCTTTTCATCAATTAAATTTCCTCTATGTGATATATATAGTCAAGTGTTGAGAGTGCATCGATGATTTCTTTGTGGGTTTTGTATTTTTTTAATTCTTCACTTGAAATTGTTATGGCAATCGAATAAACGCTCAAACCTGAATTCGCATAAGCTGGATTCATTTCAATTGCATCGATGGTTAGACCTAATTTTCGGATTGTGGTGACAAAATTCTGCAGGTTGAGGCTGTTTTTCAGCTCAAGATGGATTTCAAAATGATTCGAGCGGTTTTTGAGATAGAATTCCAGTGAAGGAAGTTTTGAAAGGCAAAGAAGCATTGTTAAGAAAGTGATTGCCGTTATGGTGTATAGACCGGCTCCTACTGCAAGACCTAAAATACAGCTTCCCCAGAGGGCGACCGCTGTTGTAAGACCCATGATTTGATTTCTGGAAGTGAAAAATAGCGTTCTTGTTGCAATTCGTGCCGCAGAGACGATTGCCAGTGCTGAAAGAAGGAAAAATTGCCCGCCGAAAATACTGTTCAAGTATAGGTCAATTAACATTACTACTGTCCCTGAAAGCGTAACAATCATGAATGTGCGGAAGCCTGCCGAGTGTCGTTTACTGGAACGTTCCCAGCCGATTAGCGACGAAAGTAGTATAGAAAGAATTATACGGAAAAAAATTGAATAAGCGTTTAGGGCAGTTGACCAGTTTCCAAGCAAGGTGGCGATTGGGTCTGTAATCATGATTTTCTCCTTTTTCTGACGACTTCTTTCATATTTTGTTTTTGGACTTCACCCCAGAATGCAGTGTTGTTGTTTTCTGCGGCTTCGGTGAAAGCTTCTTCTGCTTCGTTTATTGTATGTGCTGGAAGTTCCTGTTGAATTTTCTGGATGCGGTCTAT
>CAJOPP010000537.1 GCA_905236365.1 uncultured Lachnospiraceae bacterium | reverse complement strand
GGTATCTATTGCCGTTTCAAGGGCTTTAACAAAATCTTTATTCCCTACACATTCTCTTATGCTGACAATACAATGCCATATCTTTGCCATCGCTTCATCAATCGTCATTCCCATCTTCTGCCTCACTTCCTACCTCTGAAACAGCTAATACATATTTTTTGCCGTGATATTCAAATCGTAATTTCTTTTCATTCTCTAAAAGATATTGAGCAACAGCACTTACCGCTTCATCCGTAACATCAGATTTGTTCACCCACATATCGCCTTTTTTATTCAAAGTTCCTGCAAAGATTCTTGTTATTCCGCATCCCACATGATAATTAGCCATCTTTATTCCTCTCTTTCTCCCCAACTGCAAAAATCATCTGCCTCTGTGCAATCCCATCTTTTGGTACACATTTTGGATTTTATTCCGTAGAATTTGCATTCTTTGCAATGAATTATTTTGGGCTGTTCTAATGCTTTGATAGCTTCTCTACAAGCATCAACAGTAATCTTGTCACCCTCATTTCGGGGTTCTTCTAGTGCTTCGCCTGTAGATGGGTCGTATAAACACATATCAATGGTAAACATTAAACCTTCTATAATTTGTTGTCTTTTCATTGGTCTACCTCACTTCCTCTCATATCTGCACCGCATACCCTGCAATAGTTGCGTATTTTCCCATCCACTAAATCCTCTTTTGTTCCGCATTCAGAACAATGTCCATGCTCCTTGTCATTTTCATATATCCAATATCCTTTCGGTCTTGTCGGAGATACGGGCGGCAACTCCTCAATTCTTTTTATTGCTTTCTTTAATTCGTCATTGCTTTCTTTGAAAAGTTCTTTTACTCCATCAGAATCATTAACCGCTTTTGCGTATGTTATTCCAAACGATACTTCATTTATTGCTGCTTGTCTGCTAATTGCATCTGTGCAAGTAGGTGCGCAAGTATTGTGCAAGTCCGGATATACGGGTGGCAATACTTCGACCTCTTTTCTAAAAGCAACAGGGTCTCCGCTTTCAATCATACGTCTGTGCGCATCAAGCACCGCCTGTTCATTTTTAGGATATATGAATGGTTCAACGGAAAATTCTAAATCATCCGCATTTTCAATGTCCTCTGCGGTTATCCCTAGATTTTCCACAACATCTTTAAAAGGGATTCCCTCTGTATTGCTGTCAACTGCTAAATTATTTTTAGTAGTTGGCTCAATCGCATACTCTCCGTGATCTAACTCCTGTAAATGATTTAAGATATATTCCTCATAAGAGCCGTTGGAAACTACACCATCTTTATCCATCATTAGTTCAAATATCTTATCTGAATCTATCCCATACAGAACAGATCCACTCAATAAGTCACAAGCAATCTTAAATGCTCTGCGATAATCCACTAAATCATTCTTAGTAATTGACTCTGCAAGTGCATCTGCATAACCTTTTTGGTATTGATCTCGGTCGTATTGAAGTGCCTTTATCAGTTCATCTTTGTCAATGTTATATCCTATTGCCTGTCGGAATTGATACATGAACTGATCTTCTTGCTCTTTTACTATCTGTTCTGAAATATCAGACATCATAGTTTGTATTGGACTTTCATACATAATCACACATCCTCCTTTTCTACCCCTTTCAGCTTGTCAATTTTCTGTTGGATAAGTTCTTTTATTTCTTCTAAGCAATCATTTCTTCCTTCCATATACTCTGGATATGTTTGAGGGAAATATAAATTATCTATCTCCGACTGTATCTCTGTAAGCATATCCAGCATATCAGCCTTTAATCTCTGTTCGTATTGGTCTTTTGGGATTGCGTCTACCGGCGTGGCACTATCAATATCCTCTTTCGTTGCAACTTCTAACACTTCATTTCCGCTATAATCATCTGTTACGATTGTAGTTATAAGTAAATCATCAACATCAATCAACTTTCCCACTTTCTACCTCGCTTTCTGCCTTATCTTCTACCTCCTGCTCGTCAATAATCTGCTCTAGTTCTTTAATTCTTGCTAATATTTGTTCCGCTCTATCTCGACAAAAATTTAATCCTGCTCTAATGTCATAAATATCATCATTCGTCATTTCCATCTTCCTTTCTCCGTTTTTCACGTATATAATTTTCGAGGTCACTCCAACATTCTTCGCATAAATCCATGCGTGTCCATAGGCAGGTTATTTCGGGCATTCTCTTTTTAATTCGATATTGATGTGAAGCATGCTTATATACTGTATCTCCGCAAATATCACATACTACTGTTTTTACTTTCATTCCTTATCCTCGCTTTCTCCAAAACTGCAATACTCAAAATGACATCCGTTGATGTCCGTGCAATATGTATTGCCATTACCTCTGTGTAATTGATTTTTACAGGTATTACAATCAACCGCATATAACCCATGGTCTAACTCCTGTAAATGATTTAGGATGTATTCCTCATAGGAATAGTTGGCAACTTCTCCATCTCTTCGCATCATAATTTCATATATCCTATCAGAATCTACACCGTATAAAACATCACCATTTAGCAAATCACAAGCAATCTTAAATGCTCTGCGATAATCTATTGAATTGTTTGTAGTTGGCTCTATTTCCGATTCTGTTTCGGAATTATCGTTGGAGATATATTCTGACTCGGATATATCGTTTAAGATATTTTTAACCGCATCTAAACATAGTGCTTTTGTTGGTCTGCCAAACAATTCAAAATCGAATGACATATGCTCACATTCTGCTAT
>CAJOPP010000536.1 GCA_905236365.1 uncultured Lachnospiraceae bacterium | reverse complement strand
TAAAAAACAAAAGCTTATTAAAATAATTTTTCCATCCGCTGCACCTTATATTTTTACAGGGATTAGATTGGGGGTCAGCAGTTCATGGACATGTGTTGTGGCAGCAGAAATGATTGCAGCATCTTCAGGAATAGGATTTATGATTTCTTATGGTAGAGAAATGGCTCAGCCGGCAATACTCTATATTGGAGTATTTTCCATGGCTGTCATAGGACTTTTAATAGAATTGCTTTTGATTAATTTACAGAAAAAAATAATTTATTGGGTTCCAGCATCAAAATGATAGGAGGTTGCTATGGGTATTGAAATAAAGAATGTAAAAAAAGAATTTCAGTTGAAAAATTCAAACATTGAAGTATTGCAAAATGTGGATTTGACCATAGGCGATGGCGAAATTGTCAGCATTGTTGGCGGAAGTGGATGCGGTAAAAGTACCCTTCTAAGAATTATTTCCGGATTAGATTTTCCTACATCAGGAGAGGTGTTTGTTGATGGACACAAGGTGGATGGCAGTTCACGAAAGGACATAGGTGTTGTTTTTCAGGAGGCAAGACTTTTTCCATGGAGTACTGTTGAAAAAAACATTGAATTTGGAATAACTGGAAAGCTGTCAAAGGCTGAAAAAAAGGAAAGGATAGAATATTATATCAATCTTGTTGGACTTAGAGGCTTTGAAAAAGCATTACCAAGTCAGTTGTCAGGTGGTATGCAGCAGCGTGTAAATATTGCCCGTTCTTTGATAAATGAACCAAAGGCATTACTTCTTGATGAACCTTTTGGAGCATTGGATGCCTTCACCAAAATCACATTGCAGAATGAGGTATTGAAGATTTGGGAAAAGACAAAGCCTACTCTTATTATTGTTACTCATGATATTGATGAAGCAATATATATGGGAAACAGAGTTATTGTTATGTCAAGCAAGCCGGGAGTTGTTAAGAAGGTTATTCCTGTAGAGCTGGCAAGAGACAGAAACAGAGCAGGCAATGATTTTGCATACATCAAAAAAAAGGTATACAACGAATTCTTCGAGGAAGAAGAGCAATTAGCTGAATACGTAATTTAAATATTGGAAGGAGATAAAAATGGCACAGACAAATGTAGAAGTAGATAAGGAACTACTGGCAGAGATTCAGTTGAAAAATGAGTTACAGGTTTATGGTATCAATTTTGCACCTGATATTTTCAAAAATCTGGAGCTTGGCACAAAGTATAAGGAGCAGGTAAATGTTCTATTTTCAAATGACAGACATGCTCATGTAGCTTACAACTTTCCTGTTTGCATTATTTCCCCAAAAGGTGGATACCAGATTCAGGTAGTTTGGGATAAGAGCAGTCCTTATACATTGAAATATGAGGATGGAAGATTTTTCATTGAGCATCAGAATCAAATTGTGCTGGATAAAATTGGCTTTGCAAGACGAGCTAAATATTATGATAAAAAGACTTCAGATGGCACATTGATGAGAACAGTAGCGGCAGATTACGGATATGGACATTTGTTTGTTTCATACAGTAATGAATGCTTTTTGAAAGACAAGGGCTTAGACTGCTTGTTCTGTAATATTAATGCTACAAAATCTCTTTATGGTGAGAGAGATCATGTCTCTTGGAAAACACCAAAACAGATAGGAGAAACCATAGCCGAAGGTTACAAAGAAGGTTTCAGAAAAATGACTGTAAGTGGTGGATTTATTCCAGAGCGTCGTGAGGTCGAATACTATATTGATGTTGCAGAGGCTATTCAACAGGCTACAGGCCTTAAAGATTTCAATGGTACAGCATGCGTAGGTGCTACAACAGATTTTTCTATATTTGAAAATTACAAAGAAGCAGGATATAGAACAATTGCAAGTAATATAGAAATCTGGAATCCAAAAATGTTTGATGTAATCTGCCCAGGAAAAACAGAGTATTGCGGCGGAAGAGAAAATTGGATTAATGCTTTGCTTTATGAAGTTGATGTTTTTGGAAAATTCAATGTTAGATCAACAATGGTATCAGGTATCGAACCAAAGCAGGATACATTAGAGGGATTACAGTTTTTGATTGAGCATGGCGTTGTAGCTTTGCCTAGCCAGTGGAATCCTAATTGTGGCTCTGCATTAGAGGGACATAGAACACCAAATGCTGAATGGCATTGGGATGTATTTGAAAAGGCTGTTGCTTTATACCGCCAGAATGGTCTTACATGGCAGCAATTTGCCGATGCAAATGCTGGTTCTACTACAGTTGCTCACGATCTATTCAGACTATATGAAGGTATTCCTACAAGCGAGATTGAAACAGGTCAAATGAGAATACTACCTGCTGAGGAAATCTCATCTGAGCAAATTGCTGTATAGGAATTTAGAGGTTCTTGTGGGCTTTTTCCTTAAGTTGCCCACAAGAAGTCAGAAGTTCTTGTTTTTCTTCAGAAAAACAAGAAATCTTTCTTTATAGCTGCTGGAGTTATTCTCTGGCAGCTATATAATTTGTTACGAAAATGTAACGAGGAAAGGAGATTAAAACATGAGTTTTGCTCAAACTAAATGGGATGGTCAGGGAGAACTCAAAGAAGTTTTTGAAAAAGATAAAATAGACAGATTGTCAAATAATACAGTAATTGGAATCGACATTGGCTCAAGACAGTCAAAGGCAGCATTACTATATGAAAATAAACTTTATACGGCTTTAACTCCTACAGGTTTTATAATGCAGGATACTGCTGAGGATCTGATACAGGAATTGATTGATAAAAGCGGTATAGCAAGAGAGGATATAAAATATATTGTCAGCACCGGATATGGAAGAATTGCTTTGCAATTTGATGATATTCCCAATCGAATAGTGACAGAAATTGCCTGTCACGGAATGGGCGCACATTATTTAGGAAAAGATATTAAAACTGTAATTGATATTGGAGGACAGGACTCCAAGGCAATAAAGATAGATTCTAAGACAGGTAAAGTATTGGATTTTGCAATGAACGACAAATGTGCCGCAGGTACAGGTAGATTTCTCGAGCGTATAGCAAAAGTTTTGGAACTTGATATTAACAGCATAGGCCCTGAGTCTTTAAAATCCAACAATCCACTGGATGTAAGCGCACAATGTATCGTATTTGCGGAATCAGAGGTCGTATCTGAGCGAGCTAAGGGAAGAGATGTTAGCGATATTGCTTATGGAATCCATAAATCTGTGGCAAGAAGAGTTCATTCTCTATTAAACAGAGTT
>CAJOPP010000535.1 GCA_905236365.1 uncultured Lachnospiraceae bacterium | reverse complement strand
GCCGCTACGATTCAGCAATAAGCCGGAGAGCGGATTTGCGGTAAACAAATTCCGGGAAAGAAGAGAACTTTCTACGAACTTTGTTTACCGCAGTCCGATAAGCAGCAAAAGCTGTTGACACCGCAACATTGTTTGAACGTTTGGCAAGGAAAATGATTTTGCAAATTCGGAAATATTAACACTTTTATTGGATTCTTTTGTTGGAAATTATTATAAAAAAAGAAATAAGACTTGTATTTTATAAATCGGTGTGCTATACTTCACAACGTATTTATGTATTTGTACCAACGTACATATATATGAAGAAATGTATTTGAAGAAGGAGCTTAATTAGTGGCAGGAAGAAAGCAGGATATTATTTCCTGGCTGTTTTTCTGTAGAGACTTGTGATAGAATCAAGATGGTTCTTCCGGACTATGGAATAATACGAGAGAAAAAGAAAGAGCACATTGAGCAGTATACGCTGTCGGTGTGGTTGGACGGTCATAGAATGCTTCAGATTGGGACGTGTTTCGTCGTGATGATGGCGAAGCCATGTCAAAATGAGGAGTGGTTTCCAAATTACTTACATTATAGAATGTTGTTATGAAAGCGTACCTTTTAAGCTAAGTGATTTGGGGACAATTCCTATGCTGGATTAAGGAGAGAAGAAGTATGTGGTATGTCATTCAGACAATCAGTGGAAAAGAACATGAGGTTTGCATATGGATCAATACCTATGTGGATCACTCACTTTATAAAAGGTGTTTTGTTCCCTTATATGAGGACGTATGGAGAAAAGAGGGAATCGGTCACATCAGTATTAAAAAGATGTTTTCCGGATATCTTTTTTTGGAAACAGACACTCCTGAAGAAGTGTATGAAGCATTAAAACAGGTTTCCCGGCTCACTGTGTTGCTTTCTCTGGAGGAGAAAAGCAGCGGGCGGATATTTTTGCCAATCCGAAAAGATGAGGAAGCTTTTTTTGACACAATTCTCTCAGATGGATTGATGAAGGTCAGTTATGTTCACATGAGTGGACGTGGGAAGTTCGGTACTGTGATTGGACCGTTGCAGTCCTACACCGAACATATTGTAAGAGTTGATATTCCGCACCGCAGGGCAATTGTAGATGTACCGATGCTTGGTGAGACAAGGCGGATCAAGTTTGGATTGTGGCTGGATGTGGATCCGAAAATCGCATGGATTGAGGAAGAAAAACGGAATCGGATTCAGACAAGTCAGGAAGAAGATACCAGACCGGAAGATGTGTGGGACTGGAAAGCATGGAAGAAAATCAATGAGGATAAAGCGTCTAAGAATATAGAAGAAGATATGTATGGATATCAGGTCGGAGAACAAGTGATCAATACGACTGGAATCTATGGAGATACTCCCCTTGAAATAGTGGAGGTTCGCCCGGGAAAGAACAGTGTTGTTGTGAATGTACCAATATTCGGTGATATGACACGGGTGGAGATGGGGATGGGGGAAATCAAAAGTTTGAAGTAGAGAAAATATTATGAACTAAGGGGATAGAGAGTAAAGGAATAAAAATGATTTTAGTGATATGTTTAGTCTTATTATGTGGTAGTGTCTTATATGCGTTGTTGACGATTGGTGCCGTCTCCGGAAGAGATTGCATAAGAGATGATATAGCACAGGAAAAGGCGATTAGACTCTAATGACATGGAGGTGGAATGTATGTTTTCTAATAATAGCACAAAGCGATTAAGACTAGAACATTGGCAGGTAATCTCAATATTACTGATATTTTATGATATATTGGCAGTAAATGGGTCCTATTTTTGGGGATTATGGTTGCGTTTTGATTGCCGGTTTTCGCAGATTAGTCGAATGTATCTGGAAGCATGGATCCATTTTTCTCCAATCTATACGGTAATCTGTATTGTAGTATTTTGGTATTTGCGGCTGTATCGAAGTTTGTGGCGTTATGCCAGCTATTCGGAGTTACTAAGGGTAATTGCAGCAACTGTTATAACAGCTGCAGTGCACACATTGGGAATCACTCTGTTTTTTAGGAGAATGCCGATTTCCTATTATTTCATTGGAGCGATACTCCAGTTTATCTTTGTTTTAGGGATTCGTTTTTCTTATCGATTGATGATTATCCTTCGCAATAGAGTTAATCGTGAAATTGGTGATCGTGTGATGCTGATTGGTGCCGGTTCGGCAGGTCAGACTATTTTGCGGGATATTGAGCGTGCCAGCCAGATTGATGATAAGGTTTGCTGTATTATTGATGATAATCCCAATAAGTGGAACCGTTATATAGAAGGCATACCAATTGTCGGTGGTCGGGATGATATTCTGGCAAATGTAAAAAAATATGAGATTGATAAGATTTATATTGCTATTCCAAGTGCTACAGCCGAGGAACGCAGAGATATCATCAACATCTGTAAGGAAACAGATTGTGAACTGATGAATCTTCCGGGTATGTATCAATTTCTGCGGGGAGATGTATCTGTGAATTCCATGAAAGAAGTATCCATTGAGGATCTGCTTGGGCGTGAACCTGTTCAGACCAATCTGGATGAGGTATTCCGGTATATTCATGGAAAAACAATTCTGGTCACCGGAGGAGGTGGCTCCATCGGAAGTGAGCTTTGCCGGCAGATTGCATCGCATGACCCGAAGCAGTTAATTATCTTTGATGTATACGAGAATAATGCGTATAATATTCAATTGGAATTGAAAGAGAAGTATCCGGACTTGAATCTGGTAGTGCAGATTGGTTCTGTTCGCGACAGTCGTAAGATGTTCCAACTCTTTGAAGAATATAAGCCGAATGTTGTCTATCATGCGGCAGCACACAAACATGTACCGCTGATGGAGGATGTTCCGTGTGAAGCGATCAAGAATAATGCGATTGGGACTTATAAGACCGCCTATGCGGCTATGGTACATGGCTGTGAACGGTTTGTTTTGATTTCCACTGATAAAGCAGTGAATCCAACTAATATCATGGGCGCAAGCAAACGTCTATGTGAAATGATCATACAGAGCTTTGACACCAAAATCAAAGAAGGAAAAGCAAATGAGATTCCGCAACTCTTTACTCACTTTGACGGTGGAGAAGCAAATAATGGAAATTTTGCACAACAACTTAGTGATGCAAAAACTGAATTTGTTGCAGTACGTTTTGGAAATGTACTGGGAAGTAATGGCTCTGTGATTCCAATCTTTAAGAAACAGATTGAGAAGGGGGGGCCGGTAACGGTTACCCATCCGGATATTATCCGTTATTTTATGACGATTCCGGAAGCGGTCAGTCTGGTACTCCTTGCGGGAACGAATGCGAAGGGTGGGGAAATCTTTGTTTTGGATATGGGAAGTCCGGTCAAGATTGCGGATCTTGCCAAAAATCTGATCAGGCTTTCCGGATTGAAACCAAATGTGGACATCAAAATCGAGTATACGGGACTTCGACCAGGTGAAAAATTATATGAAGAGAAACTCATGATAGAAGAAGGACTTAAGAAAACAGATAATGATCTGATCCATATTGGAAGTCCGATTCCGTTTGATACCGATGTGTTCCTGCAGCAGCTAGGGGAATTGATGGAAGCAGCATATATGAACCGGAAAAATATTCGGGATTTGGTTAAAAAAATGGTAGTGACCTATCATCCGGTTGGAGATGATCCGGAGAGAAAGGTGAAGAAAGATAGTACGTATCTGAAGCTGGTGAAGGTGGATGATATGTAG
>CAJOPP010000534.1 GCA_905236365.1 uncultured Lachnospiraceae bacterium | reverse complement strand
TGCGCATTCCCGAAATACCCATTCCATCCACAATCTCTTTGCAACCGATACCATTGTCGGCAATACTGCAACGGATCATTTGATTCAACACAAAAATACTGATCTTGATCTTACTGCATTTTGCGTACTTCATGGAGTTGGAAACAGCCTCATAGGCATTGTCCAGAATCGCTTCCAAATATTTATCCGGAATATCCTTCCATTCACCCTCTGTGATCAATTCTGCCTCCACTCCTTTGGCCCGGCAATCCTCACACAATCTTTCCAACTGCAACTCTGCCAGCTTATATTTCTTCGGGCGCTCCTTACGCAGGATCTCACGTATCTCATCCATTCCCGTACGCAGCTGATCGATCACTGCCTGAATCATTTTTTCGGAAGTCTCAGGCTGGGATCTCATAAGCACCTTTACTGCCTCCAGCTGATAGACCGAGCCATTGATATTGTGCCCCAATTTATCATGCAAGGTCTGGGAAAGCTCGGCCCGTTCCTCCAGCATCTGATTTTCCGCCATCAGAAAACTCTTACGCACTTCTTCCTGCATTTCACGTTCTCTGCGGTTCATATTATGCTTAAGGCTCTGCTCGGTGAGTACATCTTCCTTCGCCTGCTTCCGATAGGATTCCACGATCAGATTATGTTGCCAGAAAAGGAAGCCGATCAAAGCAGCGATCACCAGCCGCGCAAAAATATCTTTCGCATCGGGCAAAAGACAAAAAGTAAGCGGAAGCAGATACACAAACGAACGCGTTTTAAAATAACTCAATGCTTCATAACACAGATAAACGCCCAATAGGGAAAAATCCATCTCCATAGCGAACGTTACCGCCAACCAGATAATCCCCGCGATAAGCAGGCCAATGAGACGGTATGGCTCATCCAAAAATTCTTTGCCCGCAATCACCCCGATGAATAACGCAAGAATCAGGAGCACCCATGCAGATGCCCCTGTCAATGCCGACTGAGAAAATAAAATATATCCTTCCACCAATAGCAATATTACAATTCTGAGCAGGACAAAATATTGCTCCCTGAAACGTTCTTCCATTCGACTGCCTTTCCTATTCGTATCTCTTGATCTTCAGACATACACCGCCAACGCTTATGTTAACGATCAAATATGCTACTGTAACACATATTATCATAGAATAGGCACTTTTGTCTCCTACAATCAATAATTTTGCTGCATCCATGAACCATTTCTGTGGCATGAGATAAGAAAGACTTTTTAGCGCCTTTCCGGCATTATCAATCGGGCAATATAAACCGGCCAGCAGTGCCGAGATACTCCAGACGGTAAACACTGCAAAATTGGAACTCATCACATCCCCCAAAATCACCCCCACCAGCAGGCTTAACGTGCTGAAGATCAATCCCAACAGAAAAATGATTCCGTAAAAGGTAATCCGTTTCATTCCCACATCCAGTCCCGGAATAAAGCTCAGACAAATGGCAAGTACAGCAGTCTGCATCAGACTGATGAGCAAGGCTATCACAAATTTTGACACAAAGTAATCCCGCGCATTGGTTTCCGTCAGCATGATTCTGGTGAACACTTTGTTGTTCTGTTCCTCGATTACAGAATGCGCCACACATACGCCGCAAAATAAAAATCCCAGGGTGATAATAGCGAATGCATAACCAATCTGTGTATGCTGATTGAACTGCTTCTGTGTTAACTCCACAGAATCTTTTCCCGCAATATTCACCACCTTCTTCTCCGGCATTTTTTGCTGTATCTCGACAAGAGTATCCAGAATAGCCGCACTGTCATCGCCCACAATGCTCTGCACCTGTTTCATCCTGCCAAACAGATCTGTCAGTTCCGTGATAAAAAGTTCCTGCCGTTCGTCCTCCGAAACTACATATAACTTGATCCCTTTCTCCCACGCGCCCTCCAGTACCGAATCATCAAAGTCCTCTTTCAGATAGACCAACATGCCTGCCCGGTCATCAAAAGCGTCTTTGCGCGCCACTTCCTCAATCTCTTCCTCTGTCATTCCCCTCACGTCTGCACGGCAAACAGAAAACATACCGATCTCCGCCATTTGTTTCAACAAATACTCGGACAATTCCGTTTTGGCCCCATCATATACTTTGACGATAAAATCTGAAATATCTCCTGCATAAATTGCCTTTTCCGAATAGTCCTTCAATTCCAAAACGACCCTTTGATCAGACTTTCCCTGCAATATATAGTCCGTTTTAAGACTGAGCACCAAGGTTGAAATAATAGGCATCACAATCAGGAAAAACAGAAATCCCTTGTTTCGCAACAACAGTTTTAAACTCATTTTTACTAAAGCGATCATGCTCTACCTCTCTTTCTGATACTGCCGGCCAACAGTGCGATCATAGTGCAAACCACAGTCAGTCCCAGAGAATACTTCACTGCACTTGACACGTAAGAACTCTCTCCCATACAGGACAGTTCCACCAGGGCACGATTGGCGTGATAAATCGGTGATAGATGTTTCAAGGTATCTGAGATCCCGGAAAACATATACGTCTCAAAACTGCCCCCCCAAAAGCCCAGAAACCACACGATGGTAAACAGTAAAATGATCGTTATCACCATGCTGTCCGAAATCGCATAGAACATCATTCCCAATGCTGTTCCCGCCACGATCATCAGAAACACGATCAGCGCTGACACCAAAGGCTTGCCCCAATGAATGTCATAAAGCAATGCGGTGATCACAGCGGCACTCCCCATCCCCACTGAAGACGTCAGCACAATAGAGATAAATTTCCCGAAGTAATTCTGCAATTCGGTTAAGTTTGCGACCCGGAATCTCCTTAAAATTCCATACTTTTTCTCATTGCTCAGAACACCGGTGGCACAGATCATACAACACCAGCAAAAATAGACGATATAAATAATGCCATAATAATCTACCGAATCAACAGCCGGCATAAATTCAAGTTGTTCTACCGGCAGGGATATGTCCTGTTGTTCCCCCGGTAAAGCAGCACTCATTCCCACTTTCATCACCTGATTCATAAAATATTCCAAGGCGATTCCTTCCGCCGCAAAATCCGAACTCTTGTAAACAGTGTATTGATCCTCCATGATTTCCACAAATCCCGCGAGTTCGTTATTCTCCATCACCTCTTTCATATCCCCTTCCGGATATTCGTAGAAATGAATGCCGGCTTCCTCGCCTGCAGTTTTCACGGCCTCCACCATTGACTGATCAACATCCGTCGTCCTATATCCTACCATAAATTCTTCCACCCCATCATAGGATTTCATTAACTCCGAAAAGGCACTGGAAAGGATCGCAATAACCAATATGGGACCCATCACCATGACCACGATACTCCATGTATTGCGGAACATGAGTTTAAAATTGTTTTTTATCAAATAACGGTTCATTTTTCTTCCTCACTCTCCCTATTTATTCCGCATAATCTCTCAGTTTCTTTCCCGTCAACGTCAGGAATACTTCTTCCAGAGTAATATTATCAGCGTCTCCGTTCACAAGTTTTTTCAGTTCCTGACTGGTTCCGCAGGCAATCATTTTTCCATTATCCATAATGCCGATCCTGGTACAGATACTTTCCACTTCCTCCATGTAATGGCTTGTGTAGATTACTGTAGCCCCTTTTTCGTTTGACTCTTTGATCTTATCCAGTATGAAATTTCTGGACTGTGGGTCAATTCCCACTGTCGGCTCATCAAAAATCAACAATTCAGGCTGATGTCCCAGGGCACAGGCAATGTTCAATCTCCTCTTCATGCCCCCCGAAAAATGCTTTGCAAACTCCTGCCTGTGATCTAACAGCCCCACATATTCCAAAGAATCATCCACCGCCTTTTTCAGTGCATTCCCTTTGACACCGTAAAGTGAGGTGAACAATTCCACATTTTCCCATGCCTTCAGGTTTCCATGGATCGCAAGTTCCTGGGGAATATAACCGATCTTGGTAATCACTTCTTTCTTTTGCTTCCGGAGATCTTTTCCAAACAGCTCAATTTCTCCTACTGTGGGACGAATAATTGAACAAATCATATTCATTGTCGTACTCTTGCCCGCGCCATTGGGTCCAAGAAGCCCGAATATTTCTCCTCTATGAATTTCCAGATTTAAGTTATCCACAACCGCCTTGTTGTTATATTTCTTGGTTAGTTCCGTTGTCCTTAAAATGATTTCAGCCATTACAATCTCCTTTATCTCGTTAATTTTCGTTGCTTTTTTACTTGATTTTTTGATTACTCCTTACTACTCTGATATCATAACAAGATTCATGAAGAGTTTGTAGTGAAAAAAGCAATGATTTGACTATGACTTTTGTCATATCAAATCATTGCTTTTTTCCATTATCAGAAACGATG
>CAJOPP010000533.1 GCA_905236365.1 uncultured Lachnospiraceae bacterium | reverse complement strand
CTTCCGACAATTTTAAGCCGTTGTATTGTACTCAATTTTAAGCCGGTCGATCCACTTCAGGTTATGGAGTATCTGGTCAATCAGATGAGTGTTGATCAGGCGAAGGCAAGATTCTGTACCGATTTTGCACAGGGCAATCTTGGTAAGGCTGCAAGACTTGCTCTTTCACCGGATTATAATGAGATCAAAGAGGACAGTGTGCGATTGCTTCGGCGTATTCAGGAAATGGAGATTGATGAGATCATTGAAGCGGTACGCAATATTGGAAAATACAAGTTGGACATCACGGATTATATTGATATTATGACAATGTGGTTCCGGGATATTTTAATGGTGAAGATATCCAATTCACCGAATAAGATTATTTTTAAAGATGAGTTTTCAATAATGAAAAAACAGGGCAGTAAGACATCCTATGAGGGTATTGAGAATATTCTGGAGGCAATGGACAAGTTAAAAGTCCGGTTAGAGGCAAATGTGAACTTTGATATTGCCATGGAACTGATGCTGCTGACAGTAAAGGAGAATATGTAATGGTTGAAGTGATAGGAGTCCGTTTCCGACCAAACGGAAAGATTTACTTTTTTGCACCTTCCGGTTTGGATTTGGAGGTAGGGAATTCCGTAATTGTAGAGACTGCAAGAGGTGTGGAATATGGCAAGGTTGTTCTAGGAAAGCGGGAGATTGAAGAGGGGAGTATTACCTCTGCTTTGAAGCCGATCATCCGCAAGGCAACTGAGGAAGATGATGCCAGAAACTTAGAGAATAAAGAAAAATGTAAGGATGCATTTAAAATCTGTCTGGAAAAGATTGAAAAGCATGGTCTTGATATGAAGTTGATTGATGTGGAATACACATTTGACAATAATAAATTGTTATTTTATTTTACTGCAGATGGAAGAATTGATTTTCGTGAGCTGGTAAAAGATCTTGCGGCAGTATTCCGAACGAGAATCGAACTTCGCCAGATTGGTGTCCGGGATGAGACAAAGATTATGGGTGGAATTGGTATCTGTGGGAGAGAACTCTGCTGTCACAAGCATTTGTCGGATTTTATTCCGGTGTCCATTAAGATGGCAAAGGAGCAGAATCTGTCTCTCAATCCAACGAAGATTTCCGGTGTTTGCGGAAGACTGATGTGCTGTCTCAAGAATGAGCAGGAGACATATGAGTATCTGAATGATAAGCTTCCAAATGTAGGGGATCATGTAAAGACAAAGGATGGATTCCGTGGTGAGGTCAATAGCGTCAGTGTTCTCAGACAAAAGGTCAAGGTCATTATTGAGTTGGAAAATGGAGAGAAAGAGATTCGGGAATACATGGCAGATGAGTTGAAGTTCAAGCCAAAGAAACGGAAGAATACAGAGAAGGTAGATGCAGAATTAAAAGCATTAGAGGCATTAGAGAAGAAGGAAAGTGGGTCAAAGATTGATTAGCAGGAGAACATTGCGATTTTATGCTTGTGCTTTTTGCTGTGAGGTCAATGCGTATAACAGGAGTTTAATAACAACTGGAATAGGGTGAAGAAATGATTCTTGAAGATGAGAGAATAGATGATCTGCAATGTAAGGGGTATCGGTTGATTCAGAAGCCAAAAGGATTTTGTTTTGGTGTCGATGCTGTGTTACTTTCTGATTTTGCAAAAGTGAAGAAAGGACAGAAGGTATTAGATCTTTGTACCGGAAGCGGCGTGATTCCGATTCTTCTTGCTGCAAAGACTGCAGGAAGCCATTTCATGGGGTTAGAACTGCAGGAAGCTTATGCAGATATGGCAAACCGAAGCGTTCAATTAAATGAACTTGAGAATAAGGTTGAAATCCTGTGTGGAGATGTGAAAGATGTAAAGAAGCTGTTTTCCCCAGCTTCTTTTCAAGTTGTAACAGTAAATCCCCCTTATATGACAGAGCATCATGGATTACAGAATTTTTATGAGCCAAAAACCATTGCAAGACATGAAGTGGCACTGAGCCTTGAGGATGTGATCCGGGCGGCAAGTTATGTATTGCCGGAGAATGGCAGTTTTTTTATGATTCATAAGCCGTTCCGGCTGGCAGAGATTTTCAAGGTGATGAAGGAGTATCATCTTGAACCCAAAAGAATGAGATTGGTGCATCCTTATGTGGATAAGGAACCAACAATGGTGATGATTGAGGGATTGAAAGGCGGAAGAGAGCGGATAACGGTGGAAGCACCGCTGATCATATATAAAGAAAAGAATGTGTATAGTGATGAAATCTATAAGATTTATGGAAAACGATAAGCTGGCGGTATGCCTACAACGTAAATTGTACCAGTATCGGGCACATTGGAATGTGAAGCTGTGTCCGATGCGTAACAGTGAAACCAAAGACTGAACCGTTACAGCCGACTCAAATCCGGCACGTAAGACTCGCAAGCGAGTCTTGACAAGAATGATGCGATACCATAAAAATCAATGGAAATTAACATGCAGATTCTGAATAATTAGGAGAATAATATGGCAGGAATGTTATACATATGTGCAACACCCATTGGAAATTTGGAAGATATTACACTGCGGACCCTTCGAATACTGAACGAAGTGGATCTGATCGCGGCAGAGGATACCCGCAACAGCATTAAAATACTGAATCATTTTGAGATTAAGACGCCTATGACAAGTTACCATGAATATAATAAATATGACAAGGCAAAGGTTCTGGTGGAAAAAATGGCAGCGGGAACCAATATTGCGTTGATTACTGATGCTGGGACTCCCGCAATCTCTGATCCGGGAGAAGAACTGGTGAAGCAGTGTCATGAAGCGGGCATTGAGGTGACTTCACTTCCGGGACCGTCTGCATTTGTGACGGCACTTACCATATCAGGAAGGGAGACAAGGCGATTCTGTTTTGAGGCTTTTTTGCCTTATGATAAGAAGGAAAGAACAGAAATATTAGAGGAGCTTAAGACGGAGACTCGAACCATTATTCTGTATGAAGCACCACATAAGCTCAAAAAGACCTTAAAGGAACTCTATGAAACGTTAGGTGACCGGAAGATATCTCTGTGTAGGGAACTCACGAAGAAGCACGAGACTAATTTTCGAACAACCTTGTCAGAAGCAGTCCGTTTTTATGAGAAGGAAGATCCAAGAGGAGAGTTCGTGCTGGTGATAGAGGGGGCTGACCGTAATACATTAAAGGAAGAAGCCATGCAGGAATTCTTAACCATGAGTATCAAAGATCATGTGGAATATTATATCGCCCAGGGGATGGAAAAAAAAGAGGCAATGAAGAAGGCAGCAAAGGACCGGGGAGTAGGAAAACGTGATATTTATCAGGCTTTGTTGGAGGAAGAGTGATGGAAATTTGTCTGAAAAACGGTATCTATTCAATAGAGCTGAACAGATACGCAACAGGCATGGTGCCGACGTACATTCCAGTATGCCTGTCGTGTAGTAAAATATACAGTTTCGTACGCATCTCACAGTTAATGCGAGATGCTACCTGAACAGTTACGAAAAACGATTCTTTTGAAAGATTATTATGCATGTTTTTTAAATACGAACATTTTGCTGAATACATAATTCAGTATTGTAACAATCAAAGTTACGCAAATCTTTGCAGCAAATCCCTGCACACCCATGATGGTATGATTCATTCCAAGAGCGACAAGAAAAGGAACACCAAACACTTCAATCACTCCGGTAACCATACGTGCACCGGTAAAACTTAACAGTTCCCTCATCAGATCATGCAGAGAGTCGGTCTTACTCTCAAATACCCAATTCTTATAAAATGCATAAGCAAAAATCAGAGTAATGAACCAGGCAATAATATTGCTGGTCGTAATCAGTATCTTCGATGATGGAATCGGAAGTATATTGGTGCAACAGGCATATGTGACCCAATTCACTAAGGTGGAAAGTGCACCTGCAACTGTGTACATAATAAGTGGCTTGTGTTTATAGAAAAAATGTTTACACGCTTCCATAATAAAACCTCTATTCCAATGTATAATAGTTACTTTTCAGTGAGAGAACGGAATCAGGTATTACCGTCCGACACGGAAGAGTAACGAATAATATTTTTAATGTAAGGACTAGTATAGCACTGTTAATATAAAAATACTATACCTAAAAAGAGGAAAAATTAAAATAAAAGCCTAATTTTTTTTGTAAATTTTGAATAGATAATTGCTGTTGATCTGCAAATTGGCTGAGGATAGTATAGATTTCATAAGAAATATCAGATTTGCCGGAAGCAAGGCTGTCTTGCAGTAGATAATCCATAGAAACATGCAAAGTATTGGCAATGCAGACAAGACATTCCAGACTGGGATGTGCATTACCTCGTTCAATATTACCTAAATGTTTTGGGGTAAAATAAAGTTGTTCCGCTACCTGTGACTGAGTATAATGGTTTTGAACTCGTATTTCGCGGATTCTCTTTCCCAATGCAACATAATCCATATAAAATCCTCCTGTGTAAAAATAGTATGTAGTCGATACTACGTTAAAATTTGCCTCTTTTTTCAGGATTTCCGGCAAATATTTCTCAACAGGAAATCGGGTCAGGCAATTAATATCGAACTAATAAATAGCTATTTTATTATATCAGAGCGGCTATTTTACAAAGGTAATGCGTCTCAAGTACTATATCCCTTGTCAGAGGACATAAAAGGGCAAAAAGATGCTAAATTCTATGCATGAGAGAAGAGGGTTTTATGTTCTATGCATAAATGTTAATCACTATAACCGGAAGGTAATGCTCTCCTCAGCGAAGTGAAACATAGGTGATCGATTATTTGAGGAGATTGATGAAGCAGGAAGCTCATTGGATTTAGACAATAGGTGGTTCATACGCTTTGATGTTAACGCAGGTAGAATCTTGCAATTGCTGCACTGACAAAAAGCGAAATTACAGTAATGACAATACCGGCCGGTATGATCCATCTTGTTTTTTTGACATCTATACTCATACAGTAAACAGAAATGGTATAAAATAAGGTCTCGGTGCAGCTAAGCAGAATGGATGCAGTAAATCCGATATAAGAATCG
>CAJOPP010000532.1 GCA_905236365.1 uncultured Lachnospiraceae bacterium | reverse complement strand
TGGAATACTAGCAGTCATAAAAGAAGCGTGTTCCACCCGTACTCTCATTCCGGGTCTTAGACGGGAAATCGGAATCCGTCTGCCGAAAGAATCCTGTATGATGGTGTCACGAGTAATATGAAAACGGATAGCAGAGGATGGATTGCGATTGCTGATCACCAGAATAGAATCATTTCTTCCATTGATTTCTCCAATGCGTCCGGTTGTTGTCTGTTTGCGTTCAGGTCGCCTTACAATCATAATGAGATATGCTTGTGACTGAGGTGGAATACTTCGGGTCATGGTAGCAGAAAAAGAAGCATTGATTATCATGCCTTCCCGCAGGTCATTTTCTTTAACGGAGTTTCCACGTTCATTGCGGATAATAGTGTCCTGATTAACGACAAGGGTAACGGTTTGTTCCGGTCCGTGGCAGGTCGGACAGTCTTGAAAAGTGATTGTTACCAATGTACTGCCGCGGTTGGGACGGATTTCATCAATTACCGCATCAAAGACGTTGATAACATTCCGGTGTGGAGAAAAATTCGGTGTTTGCTCCTTGCAGCATTCAAAATCGGAACCAATCAAATCAGTGGAATCCTCGGTCCCTGAAAGTTCCTTTTCTGCTTCGGAATTTTCGCAACTTTCGAGCTCTGCAAGCTTTGTAAAATCAGTAAAATCTTCATAATGTTCTTGATTATCCATTTGATTACCTGACGATTGTTTTCCTTAATAGAATATGCAGGAAGCTGTAAAAGTTGAAATCTTAAGAAAAAATTTATTTTCTTTATATAAAATTTGTGGTATAACTGTTAAGTGGAAGAAGACAAGAGTTTAGAATTAGGAGTAAAATATGAATCATGTACTTGAATATTTAGAGGCAAGTGCGGCTGTATATCCGGAAAAGACGGTAGCGATTGATGAAAAATCAACCTGCACCTATCGGGAACTTCTTGCAGATGCCAGGAAAATTGGTGCATTTCTTGCGGGGAAGACAGAGGTTCGAAAACCAATTGCTGTTTTTATGGATAAGAGCATTGCCACATTGAAGATATTTATGGGTATCCTTTATAGCGGATGTTTTTATACATTGGTGGATCCCGCTTTTCCATCAGAGAGGGTTTCACAGATCCTTACAGTGCTGAATACAGATATTGTGATCACAGTAAGGGAACATGGTGAAAAACTGCAACAGGCTGGATATGATAGAGATGTCATATATGTAGAGGAGCTTCAATGTGATGCAGAAGAAGGGGAGATAGAGGACATACTTAATTGCATTCGGCAAGACATTGTGGATACCGATCCGGTGTATTGTAATTTTACGTCCGGTTCTACCGGAGTTCCGAAGGGGGTTTTGGTGGGACACCGGTCGGTCATTGACTTTATCGATCAGTTTACAGAAGTATTCGGGATTACGGATCAGGATGTGATTGGCAATCAGGCTCCTTTTGATTTTGATGTCTCTGTAAAGGATATATATAGTACGCTGAAAACGGGAGCAACGCTGGTCATAATTCCCAAGTCGTATTTTATGTTTCCGACTGCAGTTGTTGATATGCTTGATGAACATAGGGTGACGACGCTGATCTGGGCGGTATCCGCATTGTGTCTGCTCAACCGTTTGCATGGTTTGAAGCATAAGGTGCCGGCTTGTATCAATAAGATTATGTTCAGCGGAGAAGTGATGCCCATCAAACAGCTGAATGCATGGCGTTCTTATTATCCTGATGCGATGTTTGTCAATCTCTATGGTCCGACAGAAGTGACCTGCAATTGTACTTATTATATTTTGGACAGGGAATTTTCAGAGGATGAGAAGATTCCGATGGGATATGCCTTTACAAATGAGCGTGTATTCCTGCTGGATGAACAGGATAGAAAGATATCTTCAGGACAGGCAGGTGTGCCGGGAGAATTGTGTGTTGCCGGTTCCTGTCTGGCACTTGGATATTATAATAATCCGGAAGGGACGGACAGGGCATTTACAAAGAATCCGCTACAGTCTGGCTGGTATGAGAGAATCTACCGAACCGGTGATCTTGCAACGTATGGGAAGGATGGAATGCTGTATTTTGCAGGCAGAAAGGATTTTCAAATCAAGCACATGGGACATCGGATTGAGTTAGAGGAGATTGAGAGTGTTCTTGATAGTGTCAGCATCGTGGAGCATGCCTGCTGTTTTTTTGATGAGAAAAAAGGTAAGATTGTAGCTTACTATGTCGGAGAAGATGATCGTAAACGTGTTCTTGAGGAGATGAAGCAGAAAGTTCCGGAGTATATGGTGCCGAATGTTCTTCGTTGTGTGGAGGAACTTCCACTTACAAAGAACGGCAAGACAGATCGCAAATTGATCAGGGAACAATATGCGATGAATGGAGGTAAAAAGAATGGATAGAAGGGAACGGGAACGTTTTCGGTCAATTGCTTCCCAATATGCGACCCCGACTTATGTGTTTGATGTGGGAAAGCTGTCGCAGAGAGTAAATCTGATTCGTGAAAAACTTGCAATAGGTACAGAAATTTGTTTTGCAATGAAAGCGAATCCTTTTCTAACAGGCACTCTGGCAAAACAGGTGGACCGGTTAGAAGTCTGTTCACCCGGGGAATATGAAATCTGTATCCGGGAACAGATCAATCCGGAGAAAATTGTAGTGTCCGGTGTCAATAAGACGCTGGAATCAATGGAACGAATTCTTTCATACAGTCAGGGTGTCGGTATCTACACCATAGAATCACCACTGCACTATGAGATTTTAAAGCAGTGTGCAGGCAGACTGGAGAAGAAGCTGAGGGTCTTGCTGAGATTATCTTCCGGTAATCAGTTTGGTATGGATGAGACAGCACTGGGACAGGTACTTGCTGAGATACAGAAGGACAATTGTATGGAGGTTATCGGTATTCATTATTATGCCGGTACACAGAAAAATGCCAAAAAAATAGAAAATGAGCTGCAATACTTGAATGAATACGGAGCAAGACTTCGGCAAGAATTTGG
>CAJOPP010000531.1 GCA_905236365.1 uncultured Lachnospiraceae bacterium | reverse complement strand
TTGTTTCAATGCTATATTGTATGTGCAACTTGACGAATATACTTTGTGAAGCATAGTTTTGACCCCGACATCATGACATTGGTTCAGCCCTGCTGAATAGATACAAGAAAATTAAAAAGGAGGCAGATGGCTGAATGAAAACGGTTTGGTAATCGGGAAATGGGGTATACTTATTTATAAGAACGAAAATTGATAATAAATAAGTTAGTGGATCGAATGGATGTATTACATTTTTGTTATAACACTGAAATTAAGTTATTCGGACTTGTAAATAAGAGATTGTAGAGTTAGGAAGTGACAAATTGATCTTGAAAGATTTCTTTTTATATGAAACACAGTTACCTGAGGAAAGCGGATTTGAGTTATTTGGAATTGGTCATCTGGTATGGATTTTTTGCATTGCTCTTTTTTCATGTATAACAGGACGCTGGTATAAAAAACAGAAGGAAAGAACACAGAAAAAGATCAATCATATCATGGGTGTTGTATTCCCTGTTATTGCAATTTATCGTGATATGGTATTGGTTCTTACAGGACATTTTGATACCGGATATCTTCCGTTGCATCTATGCGGTATGGCATTGTGGATTGCGGTGATGTATTGCTTTACAGAAAACCGTTTCCTTGGAGTTGTTTATGTGCTGCTTTGTATACCGGGAGCGATTGGAGCATTACTCTTCCCGGATTGGAATGTTTATCCGTTCTGGAATTATATGAATATTCATGATTTTATCTCTCATGGGTTGATCGTTACTTTTGGATTTTGGCTGGTTGCCAGCAGGCAGATCGTTCCGAAATGGCGGGATTTCTGGATGCCGGTATTGTTTGGAATCATAGGAATTGTAATTTTAAAGCCAGTTAATGGTGTACTTCATACAAACTATTGGTTTTTGAATAGTCCATCTGCGGGGTCACCATTGGTCTGGATCTTGAAAGTGACGGGAGAAAGGTGGTATCTGGCTGGGTATTTTCTGTTTTGCTTAGTGATTGTGGCGGTATGGAAAGGAATTTTATCTTTGTATGTGCATGTCAGTTGGAATGATAATGGATTGTAAAATGTAGCCATTTGTGAACTGTAACTATAGAGACAACGATTTCATAACTTGCCAGGTTCTTGCAAGGAAAATTAGGATATGTTATGCTAGTATAGTAAAAACATTATATTAGAGAAAATAATGAGAAATGCATGGAAAAATGCAGAGATTCTTTCATGCACACAAATAAGAAGGAGGGAATACAATGCAGGATCGATATGGAATTGATCAGTATGTGAGAAGTATACCGGATTTTCCGGAGAAAGGAATTATTTTTCGTGATATTACATCAGTCATTCAAAATGCAGAAGGTCTTAAAAAGTCGATTGATGGAATGATTGAAAGTTTGAAAGATGTGGAATTTGATGTTGTGATTGGACCGGAATCAAGAGGATTTATTTTTGGCATGCCGGTGGCGTATGCATTAGAAAAGGGATTTGTTCCTGTACGAAAAAAAGGAAAATTACCGTGTGAGACCATTGAAATGGAATATGAATTAGAATATGGTACTGCCGTGGTTGAAATGCATAAGGATGCCATAAAGCCGGGTGATAAAGTTGTAATCATAGACGATCTGGTTGCAACGGGGGGAACTATTGAAGCAATCATTAAGATGGTAGAAAGCCTTGGCGGTGAAGTTGTGAAAGTCCAGTTTTTGATGGAACTTGCCGGATTGAACGGAAGAGAGAAGTTGAAAGGGTATGAAATGGATTCGCTATTGATTTATGACGGAAAATAGAATTTCAAAGGACTAGTACAGCGTTTCTTAAATAATTGACATTTTTAATTTACGCTGTACTAGTAAGATAGTCAATTGGATGTTTGGAAACAAAAATATGTGCAGGTAATTTTACAAGAAACTAGGATTAGCCTGCACTATTTTTTTTATTAATTTGGAGAAAGGAAGAATGTGTGCATGATGAACAATATTATGTATTTAAAATATTGGAAAATGATGTAAGTGTGAATTACAAAAAAAGAATACTTTTATAAAATATTGATACTGTCCAAAAACTACTGATAAGATATAATATTCTTTGTATAAATTTACTTAAATATAAAAAGGAGGGAGAAAATAAAAATGCAGACCATCTTATGGACGCATCAATGAAGTAAGATGTTGCAATAAACGTGCGAAGCGGTATGGTGAAAAGGAGGATTAGAATGCAAAAATTTAGACACAATTATGGTAAGAAAAGCATGGTATTTATGTTGGCATTGTCGATGGCGGCACAACCGGTTGCAGGTGTAGCTATATCACCTTCTATCACGGCTGAAGCTGCTGAGTTGGAAGAAACAGTTTCAAATGATGATACAGGAGAAAAAAACACAGACACAGAGAATGAAACTCCGATTAGCATTTATTTTGATCAGATTGACAATAGTGATTTCATTGACGATGGAACGGATGTAGATGTGTCTTATGAAGGAACAACAGCAAAGATATCGGGAACTGATTGGGGAAATGAATGGGGCAATGATTCGAAGTGGCAGATTCAGTTAAAAGAACTTGTGCCGATTGACGAAGAGGAAAAATATGATATCGCATTTACAATTACTTCGGAAATTGACAGAAGTGTATTTATTAAACTTGGTGACGCAGAAAATGACGATACGGTATTTTACGAAGGCACGATTGAGTTAAAGGCTAATGAGCCATATGTATTTCATGAAACAACCAATAAAGAAGTGGATATTGATGAGTTGATGGTATTATTTGCACTGGGGGATCAGGTTCCGGATACTCAGAATACAGTAACGATTACTGATTTAATAGTAAAAGGTGAAAATTCGGGATATGTAGATACAGTTCCGTTTTTGAATTTCGAGGAAGATGTTGATCAGGGAGATTGGTTAGATGATGGTACAGATGCGGTTATAACCTATGATGGAAGAGTAGCCAGTGTTACTGCTAAAGATTGGGGAAATGAGTGGGGACCCGATTCCATCTGGCAAATTCAGTTGAAAGAGTTAGTACCGGTCATTGAAGGTGAAAAATATGATGTGAGCTTTAAGATTACTTCGGAAGTAGACAGAAGTGCATTCATTAAAATTGGTGATATTGATAATGACGAAATAGCCTATTTTGAAGATAACATCGATTTGAAAGCAAATATACCGTATCAATTTAAAGCGACAACAAATAGTGAGGTTATGATTGACGATTTGATGGTATTATTTGCGTTGGGAGATCAGACTGGGAATACCGAGAATACAATCACAATTACAGATTTTGTTGTTCAGGAGAGTGCATCGGACAATGTAGTCGATGAAATTGGTTCGGAGTATGATTTCGACGAAGTTGAGGAAAATAAAAAGAACGATTTTGCAGATCCGGGAACCGAAAAAGAGGGTTATGATCTGATTTGGGCAGATGAATTTGATGGCAATTATACAGCTGGATCCTCGATTGATGCTGATACAGGATTGAACCTTGATAACTGGATGTATCAGTTAGGTGACGGTACAACTGATTGTGGCAATCCTGGTTGGGGTAATAATGAGCTTCAAGCATACACGGATGATGTGAATAATATCGGTGTTAACGAAGACTTTGACGGTGATGATGAGGGGGATGGACTTCTTCGTATTACTGCGTCCTATGAGGAAGATGGATACAATTACGCAGGTGAGAGTACCAAGAAGTACACATCTGCACGTATTCGTACAACAAAAGCGAATGAAGAACTTTTCAATACCACTTATGGTTATATTGAGGCGAGAATGTCACTTCCGGAGACAAAGGGAGCATGGCCTGCGTTTTGGATGTTGCCGCAGAGCACAGAAATCTATGGAGGATGGCCGGTATCCGGAGAGTTGGATATCATGGAGACAGTTGGTGCCGGACAAGACGGCAATAAGGCATGTGGTACGCTGCATTATGGAGCACCAGCACATGTATATGAGGGAACCGAATATACAGAGTTGAGTTCTCCAATCAGCTATTTCCACACCTATGCGGTGGATTGGCAACCGGGTAAGATTACATGGTATTATGACGGAAAGCTAATCAAGACATTAACAGACTGGAAGAGTGGTTTTTCCGGTGCATCGGATGCACTTGGTTTTGATGCACCGTTTGATGCACCGTTCTACATGCTTCTCAATCTTGCAGTGGACAGCGGACAGTTTGGTGGTGCTGTTAACAAGGCAACTTTCCAGGATGATATCAATATGTATGTAGATTATGTTCGTGTATATCAGAAGTCAGACGGATATCCGGATTCGGTAACCCGTAGTGTATCGGATGCAGCAAAAGATGATTGGAAAGAATACATTGGTAAGAACCTGATCGGTAACGTAACCGAGGGTAGCCTTGCAACCGATATGGGTGATGAGGCTACGGTTGACAATGCTACCTGGTATTATGCAACCAATGCCAATGGCACAGGTGGAGCTGCAACTGCCAGGATTGTAACAGATAAGGATGGTAAAGAATGGGCTAAGATTGATATCACAGAAGCCGGCTCTCAGGATTATTCGGTACAGCTGATCGGTCATTATAATGCAAAGGCCGGTTATGTATATAAGGTATCTTATGATATCTATGCAGAAGGTGGTCTTGTAGGGAAATCTGTTAATATTGATACCAAAGAATGGAAAGGCTGGTCTGCAGGCGGTATTATTACACAAACTTTATCTGACAAGCCGGTAACCGGTATTATCACACCGTTTGAACAGGGAAAAGATTTTGATAATAATCGTGTTGAGTTCAACATCGGTGCACAGGGAACCGGTACGATTTATATAGGAAATGTGAAGGTGGAGATTGTAGATCCTTCAGAACTTGGTGCTCAGGCAGGAGGTCGTACAGCACTGTCAAACGGAGATGTTCTTTACAATGGTTCTTTTGATCAGGGAGATAACCGTGTTGCTTTTTGGAACACTGCAGAAGGGACAACTTTAGTTGTTCCGCGTTATACGACAGAAGCACTGGAAGATACTGATGTGTCTGTTGTAGATGTTGCATCCAAGACAAATTATGAGAAGATAAAAGACGGTGTGAAGTACTATGAGCGTCGTGCACAGGTTTCTGCAAAAGAAGGTATAGCTCCATCGATTTCTCAGATTGATATTCCAATGGCAAAAGACAGTTATACATTGAAGTATGATTTGTACAGCACAGCAGACACGACGGTAAAAGCTGCAATTTATGAAGTAAAGGTAGATGGTGATGAGAAGACATTGGGTAAAGAGATTGCCAATGCGACAACGGATCACAAAGCATCAAAGAAAGTAAAGACTTACAACTGGGCATTTGAGACAACAGAAGATATAGAGAATGCAGCACTTGTTCTTACATTTGGTGAAGGTGCTACCGTTCAGCTTGATAATGTTTCCCTGATTGCAGCATCACAAGGGGATAAGATTGATGAGACACCTGTTACATCTGAATCAGAGTGGACGGCAGATGACGGAGCAGGTTCCGGACTGGATATCTCAAATGAGGACGGTGTTTGGACTCTTTCCAATGTAACCAGTGGAGGTACATGGTATTCACCACAGATTGCAAGCCCGAATTTCAATGTTGCCGGAGATGCAGATTATATTCTGAAAGCAAAAGTGAAATTAGAGGGTGAGTCAAATGGTAAAGTGAAGTATATCGTTCAAGAAAACGGTGGAAGCTGGTCTGTAATCCAGAATGTAACGGAGATTGAAATTGATGAGGACGAAGTGGATGAAGATGGTTTCTATGCATATGAATATCGATTCACCTCTCCGATGTCCCTCAATAATGTTCATGTGAACTTCGGGCTGGGCGACAGTGAAGCTAAGAACGCAACTTTTAGTTTTAAGGATGTTCAATTGACCTATGTTCAGCCGACAGATTCGGAGGATGGAGATGACAGTTCTTCGATTCCGATGACACCGGGTGTTGTGGAAGAGGTTTCGGAAGATTTAGAAGCCGTAGATGATGTAAAAGCGTTGATTGAAAAGATTGGCGATGTAACAGCAGATAGTAAAGAAAGTATTGAAGCTGCAAGGAAAGCATATAATGCATTGACGGATGAAGAGCAAGCTCTGGTAGGTGAGGATGCAAAGGCGATTTTGGAGAATGCAGAAAAAGAGGTTGCGAAGATTCAGGAAGATCAGAAGATGGCAGAGGCAGTAAGAGAGCTGATTGATTTGATTGGAACAACACATCCGACTGATGAGATTGGAGTAACACATCCGATTGATATTGATACTCCTGGTGCTTCCGTTAACGAAGTTACACTTGACAGTGAGGCTGATATTCAAGCAGCAAGAGAGGCATATGATGCTTTGACAGATGAGCAGAAAGCATTGATAAGTGAAGAGACGAAGGC
>CAJOPP010000530.1 GCA_905236365.1 uncultured Lachnospiraceae bacterium | reverse complement strand
GAGGATATCAAATACTGTTCTAATCGAAAAGAAGTTAAGGATCATGGTGATAAGGGTATCTTGCTGGGCAGTCCGATTGAAGATGGCGATAAAGTTGTAATCATTGAAGATGTTACAACTGCCGGTACTTCAATTGAAGAGACATTACCAATCATTAAGGCACAGGGTAATGTAGAGATGGTGGGAATGGTAGTTTCAGTGGATCGTATGGAACGTGGACAGGGTAGCCAGTCTGCATTAAAAGAGATTGAGGAGAAATACGGATTCAAGACAACCTCTATTGTAACAATGGAAGAAGTCGTAGAGCATTTATATAATAAGCCTTATAAGGGGAAAATAATAATTGATGATACATTAAAGGCTGCAATTGATGCTTATTATGAGCAGTATGGGGCAAAATAGATACGGAAATGGAGATTGAATATGAACGAAAAAATATATAAGACTATGAAAAAAGTTGGAGCATGGAATATCGCATTTGGCATTGCGTTGATTGTAATTGGAACGACAATCGGAGTGTTTCAGATTATTCATGGTGGAAAATTGCTAAGCGAAAAAAAAGAAATTACATTTTAATGAAAAAGGTTCGTTAATTGAATTGGTCGATTAACGGACCTTTTTTGCCAGATTTTGTATAAATTATGCTATTTGTGGCAAAATATTATCAAAAAGTTATACAAGAACAAATGGTCAGACATTGTAAAAATGCACAATTTCATCATGGGACAAATATAAAAAACGCAGAAAATAAGGGAATTAAATGAAAAGTCTTACGAAAAAAAAGTGAATTTGTTATAATGAATACAGTTGTAATGCGTTAACCTAATTTTAGAAAGAGAGGAGTAAAATGTTTCAAATTGGTGAATATGTCGTTTATGGAGCAATTGGTGTGTGTCAGGTAGAGGCGATTGGATCGATGTGTTTAAGCGGAGTAGAAAGCGACAAAGACTATTATACGCTGAATCCGTTGTACGCAAAGAGAAGTAAAGTGTATACGCCGGTGGACAATCAGAAGGTGAAAATGCGTTCGGTGATGAGCGAGGCAGAAGCATATAGTCTGATTGACGAGATGAAGGATGTGGAACTGATTGATGTGGTTGATGATAAGCATAGAGAGCATGCTTATAAGGAATCTATGAAGTCTTGCGAGTGCCGGGAATTGGTTCGTGTTATGAACACGGTATTACGACGCAAAGAAGAACGACAGGCACTGGGAAAGAAGATGTCGGCATGTGATGAGCGGTATCTCAAGCAGGCACAGGATGGTCTTTATGGAGAGTTAGCGGTTAGTTTGGGAATTGAGAAGAATGATGTAGAGGATTTTATCGAACATCGTCTATGTCTAAGGAACATGGCTTCGGCTTCCTGACATGTTGGGCAGGAACTTGATAATGATTTATTGAAAAAGTTTTAGTTATTTATATTATAAGCGGCTGTTTTTGATTCAAAAGCAGTCGTTTTCTTATAGAAATACTGGACAAGGATAAATTTATAATGTTATACTAAGAACCTGTAAGAAAATGAAAGGTATGAAACATTATGAGTTGGCATAGAAAGAAAAGAGATCAGTTTGGCATCTATGAAATTCCGGAATACAATCCAATCAAGAGAAAAAAGAAGAAAAAATTTACCATTCAAAGTTTGTTTAAATTATTTGGAGTATTTTTATTTCTTTTGGTTCTTTTTTATGGAATATCATTTGGAATTAAATACAGTATGAAAACAAAAGGTTTATCACTATATAACAACGGGGATTATGAAGGTGCAATTCCTCTTTTTGAAGAGGCATTAAAGCCAAGAATGCCATTGTCGGAGTCCTTTGATAATGATGTTCGTTTTTATTTAGCTGATTGCTATGTAAATATTGGCAAATATGGAGATGCATGCTGTATGTATAGTCAGATTAAGCTTTGGGTGGATGAAGAAGTGGATGGGCTTGCGTATTTACAGAATATTGCGTATGGTCTTCAGCTTTATACCTGGCAGGAATATAGAAGTGCATTGCCGATTTTGCTGCAAGCTTATGAGGATGGATACGGAGATTTGGTACTATACGTTGGAAGCTGCTATGGACAGATTGGCGATTTGGAAAATATGCAGCTTTACTATGATGTTTTCCTGCAGCATAATGCAATGAATAGCTTTATGTATGCACAATATGCAGCAATTTCTCTGGATGAAGGGAATTTGGAGGAAGCACTTCAATATATAGAGACAGGAAAAGCATTGGACGATCAGTCAAGTGCAAAAGAATTATTATTTGACGAAATTGTTTATTATGAGATGAAAAAGGATTATAATACTGCATATGAAAAGGCAAAATCCTTTGTGGCTTCCTATCCGAATGACAGGGGTGGGAAAGATGAATATGATTTATTGTTTACAAGGCAGACTGTTTCAGAACAATAGCTGGAGGGTATAATGACAAATTTTTTTGATAATAAAACAGAAGAGGAACGTGTAATTTTGGTGGCAGTGCATGAGAAAGGAGATAGTCAGGGAGAAGCATCTTTGGAAGAACTTGCGGAATTGGTTAAAACAGCCGGGGCTGTCAGCGTAGGTTCTTTGGAACAGAATCTGGAATATGCGAATGCCGTTACTTATCTTGGCAAAGGTAAATTAGAGGAACTAAAGACAATGCTTGTGGCG
>CAJOPP010000529.1 GCA_905236365.1 uncultured Lachnospiraceae bacterium | reverse complement strand
TTTCCTGCCATAACGGATTGTTTTCGTATTATTGGTCGCCCATCGAAGCACCGGATTATCTCCCCACGTCAAATAACCGTTGTTGAAGCAGTGATCAATCAGAGGTACTACTTTCAGGATATCCATCTGTGATACAAGATGAATATTCTTCTTTTCTGTTGAAAATCCAATCCGTTCCAATGATTTCTTCAATAATGCATAACGATAATTATCCATTGCCACTTTGGTGATCATGTACTTTTTACCAAGTTCATAAATATAATCCGCTATGGTATCCGGATGTATTTCCACATCGTCAATATACGTAATCAGCTGCATATCCACCCAGTTTCTCCATGGTGCTTTTATCCTATGTAAGTCTTTCGATTTTGAACATATCCATGAATGATTGATATCATACCGCTGTTCTCCTTTCCTGAAGTGCAGATTGACCGAAGCGAAATCCGTAGTCTTCATGTAATCAATGCCACATACGCAAGTCCATCCCTCCATATCAGGTAATTCCCGATTGGTTGCTGCAATCTGTTCCCATTCCGCAGCAGCAGATTCCTTTGCACTATCCGGTAGATTCATTCTCTTTGACATAAACGCCGGCAGACGTTCCGGATTCTTTTTCCATTCCCGATATTCTTTCCGTATCTCCAATAACAGATTCGGCAAATACGGCAATGATGGATTGGCCTTCGTCCAGTTTGCCTCATCATCCACCTCTTCTTTGCTGTCCAATTTATTGATAAACGGTAGTAAACCGTTATCATCAGCTCCCTGCCGGAGAATTTCTTCGGATTCCTCCAGTAAGTCATCCAAAGGACCTTCTCTTACGTCTCCATTTGTTGAGTAATAAGATCGTCTTGGATGTTTCTTCTTTCCTAAGCCGGTCGTAAACACATTGATATTATCGTAATTTTCATACTGGTGAATCTCGTTGAATATCACTATGCCTGACCGCAATCCATCTTTTCCCTTTGGGCTGTTGGTTCTTCCCTTAATCATGGAACGTGTCTTCGTGCACACAACCCGTTCCTTGGTCCAATGGAAAAATCTTTTTAATTTTTTAATGACAGCCGGTTCTTCAAACCATCCTGTCAGATCCTGCACCGGTCTGATTGCCTGTTCCTCATTATTGGCACATATATCAACGTCATACTCTTTGATGCCGTTATACGGAGAAGCAAGACAAAGTGCTTCGAATGCTATTGTTCCATCTTTCCCGGCTCCACGCCCAAGCTCGCAGAACAAATCCGGCCATCTTGGCATCCCGGAATCCTTCCAATAAGTACAATCATGTAGAGCAACTACAAACTTTTGCCATGGAAACAGATCAAACGGTACGTATCTTTCCGCCAGGTTCATATAATGACCTAACTGGTCTCTGTCTATATAAATATCTTCTGTCTCAAAACACTTCCTGATATGTTTTATCAGTAGTTTTTGTTCTTCGCAGGTCCGGTAAGTTTCTTTTTCGACGATGTCGATCCATTCCTGCACTTCAGATGGAAAATCATAATTCCTCATCCTCATCACCGCCCTCTGAATCGGAAGGTGTTAAATGTAATTCCGTTAATAACTTCAGCATTTGTGCATTTACTTTCAAACGCTGTTCCACAGAATCATTCTTTTTGTATCCCTTTTGACCTCCTCCATTGTCATATTCCACCCGGACACCCCGCAACTTGATATCTTCGACCAGAAGCTGTTTGGTTGCATACATATCCATGTAATCATCCACCATATCCAAATAATATTCCTTGTCATTCCCCGCCCGGATCAGCTGGTCAATCATATTTTCCTTAATTTTTTTTGCCTTTTTTGTGCGTAGAATTTTTTCAAATTCCTTTTGTTTTTCTGACTTTTCCACCATCTGACCACCCCCCATCACGTGCGAATTAAAAAAATATGTTTTGTCGAGTTCCCCTTCCGTTGTAAGCCCCCCTTAAAATATTTCCCCTATCAGGGGGCGGGGGGGTGCTCACCAACGTTCTTCATTCATAAAATTGTCATCGTTTTTCCGGAAGTTCTTTCTTTTCTCCGGATGCAGCTGATTATGGCATGATTTACACACCACTATAAGATTTTCTTTCTTCTCGCCTTTGTAATAATAATATCTACTGAGTGCCAATTCCGGATGATTCCTCACGAACTGTACATGATGTACCGTCTTGATTAAATGCTTGTTGCCCTTCTCGTCGGTGTCGTAGCGTTTGATGATTCCTTTTTGTTTACAGACGGTGCACTCATTATGATTCTCTGCAAGAATCTGGTCTCGCAATGTTATCCATTCTCTTGTCTTGTAAAATCTCCAGAGTTCATCTTTAGCTATTAATTTGTTAATATACTTTTCTATATCTTTCATATTTTCCCACGAAAAAAGCATCAACGCTTTCACACGCTGATGCTTTTCTGAAACAACAAATAAGGAGAATCTTTCACTACAGTAATACTTATTTTATTTATATCATACTTTATCGGGACAAATGGGACATTTTTTATTTTTTTATTTACCGCTTACTCCCAGCCTTGCCATCAATGCCTCTTGTAATACCTTCGATACATTTAGACTTGCCTTTCTCGCTTCGTAATCAAGCCAATTCGGTATAGTAACATTTCTTCTGACCATCTTGACATCCATCTTTCTTCTATACGCCGCAAAATCAATATCTACCATAGTTAATGTTCCGGTTGTATAATCAAATATTTCCGTATCTTCCTTTGCCTTTGCTATTGCAGCTTCATATGTAGATGATTCCGGCAATGGAATATTATCATCCTCTAATGATATTCCTTTTAATCCAATTGCATCCCTTGCCATTTCTACTGCATCTGCAAATGATTCCCCCTCTGTATAGATATCAAAGTCAGGAACATAAACCAAGTAACTATCACCCTCTTTAGCAATAAATGTTGGATATACTTCTTTCATCCAATCAACTCTCCTTTCTATATCAAGCATTCGATATTGTTGGGGATTGATTATTTCAATCCCCATTTTTTCAATATCTTCTTTGCTGTAATTTCATTGATTTC
>CAJOPP010000528.1 GCA_905236365.1 uncultured Lachnospiraceae bacterium | reverse complement strand
TTGCCCATTCCTCATCTGCACGTTTGGTGAGAGCATAAGGACTAAGGAGATTTCCCTCCACACCTTCCTGTTTGGGCAAGTGTGCCTCATCGCCATAGACGCTGCTGCTACTCGCATAGACAAACGTCTTGACTCCATTCTGCCGGGCGGCCTCCATCATATTGAGGGTGCCTTGAATGTTATTGGCACAATAGAACAGGGGCATCTCGATGCTGCGGGGCACGCTGCCCCAAGCAGCCTCGTTCAGTACATAATCCACTCCCTCGCAGGCTTTCATACAAATATCGAGGTCTTTGATGTCGCCTTTGATGAATTCATAGCGGGGATTTCCCGTAAATAAATCGACGTTGGCCTGCTTGCCGGTGCTGAGGTCGTCAAGGCAGCGAACTCTGTAGCCCATCTTCAGGATGGCTTCGCACAGGTTAGAACCAATGAATCCGGCACCACCCGTTACAAGAAATAATGTTTCCGAAGGAAAAAAAAGATGATGGTAAGTCATACAAAAAAAGATGTTTACTTGCCGAGCAAAAATGGTGAATACCTTATTATAACCTTATGTATGCCTAATGTTATGAGCAGTGTGAAAACAACTGTAATCCCAATCTCTATCACGGAGGGCCATGGAAGTCTGTTCATAAGAGGAGACATCACCACATCGTATATCGGATGATGGAAACCCATTATCGTCAAACTGGCCAATCCACATGTGAGCAGAAACTTACTATTCAATCTGCACGATATTACATAAAGAGCATAAATTGGTACAAGTGATAAGATTATCAGGTAAACGGGGAAAACATTGTCCTTTATATTAACCTCTGGCTTTACGAGATAAACAAACAAAGAGTATCCCAATAGTGTCATTACACTCATCCACACGGGCATTTTATGATTGTATAAATTCTCAGTTTTAAACAGATTGCCTACATGATAAAACAACAACATGGCCAATGCACTATCTATAAAAAAAGGAATATTTATATCAAAATGTTTCAGCAAAAATGATCCTAAATACCCCCCCCAAATACTCCATCCTGTGAAACCACCAATCTCCTTAAGAATATTTACGTCAAAAAAATATCTATATCTTGTTTCTTCAAAATGTATTTTACAGTAAAAATAGTAAAAAAGAAATTCAGCAATTCCAATCAACAACAAAAACAGTCCATATACTATAAGTTTATCGCCATTAAGAAATAGTAAGCCATATATCATTCCCAGTTTTAAGAAAGCAGAAATAACCGATGCGTAGGCATAGACCTGCATCTTTTCCCGTGAAATTATTGCGGCTAAATAGGGTGCATTTAGTATAGAGAACAAAAAAGACAAAATAGAGAACTGATAAATCCAATTTGCTGCATAGATACGATTATCCGGTATAATCAATTTACAATTCACAAACCATAATCCTATCGTTTCTGACAGTATCAATATCAGTACACATAACCATATATATAGTGTCATATTTGTGCAAAAAATCACACTTAATCTGGCTTTGTTGCCTTTTCCCAGTTCAAAAGAAAGAAATCTTTGTGTTGACGATGACAAAGCATTATTAAGAAATGCTAACATTGTGACAACTCCACCCACCACATTATATATACCAAAGTCTTCTGTTCCTAAGGCTTGCAATACTATACGGACAGAGAATAGTCCTATTAACATGGTTAGGACCATTCTAATATACATAAATGCCGTATTTTTAGCAATTTGTTTGGTATTGACCCCCATTTCAAAAGAATAAGAAAAAAACTCTGGCTAAATCTACTTCAGTACTTTATTTTGACTTTTGCATACCACTCTGCAAACCGTCGCAGGCCTTCACGAAGGGGTATGGGGCTGACTTTAATATTTAATGATATATGCAAAAATATGCTCATATATTTTGTTTATATCAAAATAATATGTAATTTTGGCATAAAATTCCAAATTTACATAATTTTATGAGCAATAATTTGTATTTGAATCGCTCCATAGAGGAGGTCGTGATGGAGGCGTTTCATTTCTTCTCAGTCCTCTCTGTAACAGGACCCAGGCAGTCGGGCAAGAGTACTTTGTTGAAACATCTTTTTCCTCAGTACAAGAAGTATAGTCTAAAAGATGTCAATGTCCGTGAATTTGCGGAACATGACCCTGTTGCTTTCCTAAACCAGCATCCTGAAGGGATGTTTATCGACGAGGTGCAGATGATGCCACAACTGCTTGAATATATTCAGGGTATCGTGGATGACAATCCTTCGCGAAAGTTCTTGTTGACGGGAAGTTCAAACTTGGAATTACTACATGGACTTTGTGAATCACTACCAGGTCGAGCGGGTGTTTTTGAATTACTTCCCATGACTTATACGGAAAGTGAATCGACCCTTAAAGATAAATCGCTGGATGAATTACTTTTTGAGGGATTGTATCCCGCTGTATGCGCCAGAAAGAACAAAGCGACTTTGTTCTACCCTTCTTATGTGAAGACTTATCTGGAACGTGACGTCAGGGGCTTATTGAACATACAGAACCAAATGCTGTTTATCCGTTTTATGAAACTTTGTGCCGGACGAATTGGATCTGTGTTTAATGCGTCTGAAATTGCCGGAGAAGTAGGAGTGGACAACAAAACAATTACTCGCTGGCTGTCCGTATTGCAGGCTTCTTATTTAGTGACACTGCTACCGCCTTACTTTGAGAATCTTTCGAAACGACTGGTGAAAAGTCCTAAATTATACTTCAATGACCCCGGACTGGCTTGCTACTTGCTGGACATCGAAAGTCCACGTCAGTTGGAGCGTGATAAAATGCGAGGGGCAATCTTCGAGAATTTCGTTGTCATGGAGTGTATCAAACATCGTTTTAATCAGGGACGGGATGAGGGTGTCTATTTCTACCGTGACTCCAACCAAAACGAGGTTGACATTTTATTGAAACAGGAAGGTGAGATAACGGCTATTGAAGTTAAGGGTGCTATGACGTACCACACTTCGTTTGAAAAACATATTAACCGTTTGGGCGACTGGATCTCAACACCTGTCAAGAAACGAGCTGTTATCTATTCGGGCGATTTCGAAAACACGGCAGCTGACACACAAATCCTCAATTTCAGGCATCTGCACGATTTTCTACAGTAACCTCTTGACGTCTTTTGCATACCACTCTGCAAACTGTCGCAGGCCTT
>CAJOPP010000527.1 GCA_905236365.1 uncultured Lachnospiraceae bacterium | reverse complement strand
GCTTTAGCTCGTGCCCGAAATGGAAAACATATAGCATATCCGGCAACGTCCGGCTTAAGTTAATGACATTGGTTCAGACGTCCACCATTACGCCGGCGGTCAGGCAATCATTTATTCCAATCCTGCTTCGCTATTTTTTCTTGAAATCGTTCCTCACGCAAGATAGCAAAAGAATATAATCGAAGATGCAATTAATTGAATCATCACAAAGCGGAACACCACCTGCGTATCCGACCAATGCAGGTTTTTTCTTGCATGATCGTGAAGAGGAGTTCGTATGTTCTTCATGATATGTATCTTGCATGCACGAATCAACGAAACCTTGATCAATCCTAATCCTCCGTCAAGGATAAACACAAATGCTGCTAACAGATATAGTGCAAGATTATAGGTTTTCAGCGCAAGTAAACCGATAAAAAATCCCAACGCTCTTGATCCTGCATCTCCCATCAGAACCTTACTTGGTGACATATTAAACCACAGATACCCCAACAAACATGCAACCATCAGTAGTGCATACACTCCATAATCAGAATGCTGTTTGGTGAATATATAATAAAATGTAAGCAGCGTTACCACTCCAAGGCTTCCACACAGACCGTCAACGCCGTCGGAACAGTTTGTCACGTTAATCGATGTCCAGAACAGAATACCTGCCAAAATAACGAATGCCACGATAGGAATGGAAACAAATTTATCCTGAAATTGCAGTCCTATATGATCTGCATTAAAATTCACGAATGTAAGTGCCGCCATCAATGCGATTACAAAATCAATGAGACCTTTTTTCAATTCCCCCCATGGAACTTCAGACCGGTCATCCAGAAATCCACTCAACATGGATGCAACTAACAATATACTGTAAATCAAATATTCCCGATTCAACGGGACATACAAAAGACTCATCACGACATAACAGATGATGAAGACGATTCCCACACCTCTCGGCTTTCCCTTTGACAACTCTCCATTCACTGCAAATGCCCTTCCTCCATCATGAGGCAGGATATTTTTCGTTGCCTGAATCGCAACAATCGTTATCAAAAAAGTAATTAGTATAATATAAAATAAACTTTGTCCGTTATATTGAAATTTCAACAACTGAAATAACATAATTTGGTATCTCCTTTCAAACATCCAGGGTCAGCGGGAACAGTTCTCTTTGTCTACGTTCTTTGCATACATATTCCCACCCCTGTTACATATTAATCAAACTCTGTATCTATTCAGCAAAGCTGAACCAATGTCAGTCACTTAAGCTTTTTCATTGCCGCATCTGACGTCAAATCAAAGAATTGCCGCCACCTCCACCCCAAGGAAAAGGCTTAAATTACTGACATTGAAGCTGAACAGTCACTAAACGCTTACATGCATTGATCCACAATCCGAAGTCCACACTTACGTGCCAGCTTCCGGGCCTCTTGTTCCGTATCCGGCAGATTCATCATATCCACATAGTGACAGTCAATTCCCAGCACCACGTCATTGCCTTCCTCTCCGGCAATCTTCCAAAATTCAGGAGTAGGATAATGTCTCTTCAGATACATTCCCTGAAGATTGATCTCTAACGGAAGTCCCATCTCCTTGGCCACACAACAGATTCTCCTCATCTCCCTCCGGTAAATTGCACTATCCCCTGTAAAGCATACCAGATCCGGATGTGCCAGATACAGGAAATGCCCCGTCCTCATGCCTTCACAGGTCTGATCCACATATTTTTTCAAAATGCCGGAATCATCAGTTGGTGTAGAGCTGCCCACACCCTTCCCTTCATATTCATTATCCAGACAGTGCTGACCAAGAATCAGATATTCTATGGGATAATCCTTCAGAAAATCCAACAGTCCGTCAAACAGCTGCGGGTAGTACTCCGCCTCCAGACCAATATGAATCTCGATTTCCCTTTCATACTCCTTCTTAAGTGCCTGCAATGTATCACAATAGTCCTGAAGCTCATCCATACCCATGCGAAAACCGGAACGATACTCCCCCGGAAAAGGCATGGGCGAATGATCCGAGAAGCCCAGAACCTTGATTCCTCCACGGATAGCCTCTTCAATGTATTCTTTCTCCGTGCCCGCTGCATGCTTACAGCGCCATGTGTGCGTATGATAATTTTCTTTCATTCTCTCTCTTTTACCTCTTTAAGCCAAAGGCTGAATTGTTACTATTTTCACATCACAACAGTGATTCATTATATCACAAAATATCGTTATATGAAACATTTTTTCCATCAATCTTCCGGCTTAAGTAACAGTTGTTACAGTTCAGTGGTCAGCCGGACGCAGGGGTGAAAAAAAAGCCTGTGACATTCCCTATTTTGAGAATGTTCACAGGCTTTATCTATTCAGTATGGCTGAACAGATACCATAAGCTTTTCTTTTAATAATTTGCAGATATCCTATAAATAACTATCATACAAGATAATTTTTCACAAT